>JBCCEP010000414.1:0-3573 GCA_039030215.1 Pseudomonadota bacterium | reverse complement strand
GCGTCTGGTCATCGCCAGTTCCTCAACCGTCATTTGCGCAAAATCCTTGCGCATCAGCAGTTCGCGCTCAGACGCGCTTAATTGTGCATCAATCTCAAACTGTGGTTTTTCCGTTTCCTTGTCCTGTCGATCAGGAAATAGGGATTGAGCTACCCGCGACTGACCGGCACGTCGTTCTTCAACCGGATTGTCGTGTCGGGCCGTTGGAGAGAACATTTGGAGCGTTTTCTCCAGCAGCCCGCGCGACTGCCAGAACAATTTGAATGTTTCATCAAAGACAGGATGATCCTCATGTCGGGTTACCAGCACGCAATGGAGCGTCCAGTAGAAATCTTCCCGGCTTGAAATGCCGCCCGTTTCGACAGCTTTGACCGCATCGACAATTGCCGCCGGGCCAACCCGCATGCCCGCACCGCGGAGTGTTCTGGCAAAATAGATGATATTTTGATCAAACCGCCCATACGTTGCCAGATCGGACGGAGACTCGTCATGCATATTTGCGATCATGCACCTTCCAGTGTGCCCAATCCGGATTTTACCTCATCGAGCAGTCTCTTGCCTTCACTACGCTCGACCCGCGCAATATCATCCTGGTACTTCAGCAAGACGCCAATCGTGTCGGATACAGCCTGCGAATCGAGCGCCAACTTGTCCAGTTCGACCAGCGCCGTTGCCCAATCCAGTGTTTCAGCAACCCCTGGATTCTTGAACAGGTCCAGCGTCCGCAATTTTTGTACATAGGCGACGATTTCGCGTGACAAAGCCTCAGCCGCCCCGGGAACCTTGCCGCGCACGATTGCAAGTTCGCGTTCGGCATCCGGATAATCCACCCAGTGATACAAACATCGGCGCTTCAAGGCATCGTGGATTTCACGCGTGCGGTTCGTCGTGATGACGACAATCGGCGGCTCTTCAGCTCGAATGGTCCCGAGTTCGGGGATGGTAATCTGAAAATCGGACAGGATTTCCAGCAAAAAGGCCTCAAACGCTTCGTCGGTACGATCCAACTCGTCAATGAGCAGCACCGGCGCGTTACCGCTTTCCCCCTGCAATGCCTGCAATAGCGGCCTGCGGATAAGGAACCGCTCCGAATAAACATCCTTCTGCATGGCGGCGCGGTCATCGACACCGGTCGCTTCCAGCAATCGAATCTCGACCATCTGGGCTGCGTAATTCCATTCATATATTGCAGAAGCGACATCCAGCCCTTCATAGCATTGCAGACGGATCAGCGGTCGGCCCAACGCGCTGGAAAGAACTTTTGCAATTTCGGTCTTGCCAACGCCTGCCTCTCCTTCCAGGAACAGCGGCCGCCCCATTTTGAGGCTCAGAAACAATACCGTCGCCAGCGCGCGATCACTCACATAGCCTTCGGAACTTAGGAGTTCTGCCATTTTGTCGATTGAATCCGGAAGCGGCGTCTTATCTTTTGAGGCGCTGCCTGACATTATGCTCCCTTTCCGGTCCGTTTACTGAGGGCAATTGATTTATAATTCCCGATAATCTCGGTCCAGATAAATAAGGGCTGGTCCAGCGGTGCTGGGAGCACAGGCAACTACCCTGCCAAACACAACATAATGCGTATGGACCGATTGTACATCAATGACTTCGCAATCGATTGCTGTTCTGGCGCTGTTTAATATTGGCGCACCGGTATGGAGCTCGTACCATTTGCCGAGTGCGAAACGAGATTCCATACTCATATCACCCTCACCTGCAAATGCCCGTGCCAAATCAATCTGCGATGTACGAAGGGTATTGAGCGAAAAACAGCCATTTTGTTCAAACATCAGATTATCTGACCAATTCCGGTTCAAACAAATCAGAACCGTTGGCGGGTCGTCGGAAACTGAGACTGCCGCCGCAACGGTAAGCCCTCGCCGGCCTGCTACGCCATCCGTCGCAGCTATGCTGACCGCACCGGCAAAATTGCTCATTGCATCGCGATATTCTTCTGGCGAAACAGCGCTTCTGTTTTCAGTGCGTTCGAGCAAAATCTTGAGGCCTTTATGGTTTGTCCGCTGATATTATTGACACAAATAGTGGTCCTTGCAGCCTTTTCATCATACAAATCACGAAAATTCAAAAACTTTGCTAATTATCATCTTTCCTTAGGCGCTTGCACACCGTTGCCGTCCAACATAGAATCTTGGATGGTAGATATTGCAGGATTCTTGCTTTTCCAAACAATCGATCTCGACAACGGGACCATGCATTGTCAATAACACGTTTCGCCGCCTACATAGCGCTAGCCTTCAGCCTGCTTATCAGTGCGCAAGCTAACGCAGCTTCTTACAAGATAGGTATTTCCGTTCCCCTGTCCGGCAATGCGGCCAACTTGGCACGCCAATTCGTGGCAGGCGCTCGACTGGCGGTTCGAGCCCTGGCTTCCGACGATGAAGTGGAGCTGGTGATCGCAGATGACGGTTGCGACGAAAGTCTTGGCGAGTTAGCCGGTCAGGACCTTGCGGATGCACAGGTGTCGATCGTTACTGGCCTGTTGTGCAATGCTGCCGCCCGTGCAGTGGCAAAGGAAATGCAATCAACCGGAATTCCGATAATTGCCGCAGGCGCCCAATCCAATCAGCTTATGCGCGACGCCATCAATGAGGAATGGAACCTTTGGAGACTGTCGCCGGGCGATGATTTCGCCGCCAAGGCGAGTTTCAGGTTATTGTCGGAGCGTTGGGACGGTTTGCCCATCGGTGTAATAGATGACGGGACAATTTACGGGCGTACCATGTCAGATGAATTCCGTGCATTGCTCGAGGAAGCAGGCAGGCCGGCACAGTTTTCCGACGCCATACGCCCGGCCCAATCTACCCAGGCAGCCCTGATCCGCAGATTGCGCCAATCCGGCGTATCGGCAATCTTTGTCGTTGCAAGTGCTGAAGATACCGCCCTGATCTGGGATAGCGCAAAGGATTTGAAGGAAGGTTTCGAGATGGCCGGCAGCGAAACGCTGGCGCTGCTTCCTTGGCTAGATATCGCAAGCACAACCGCAGACGGCCTTTTGGCCGTCATGCCGCCCCAACCGGAAGAACTTCCGGCATTCAAATCGCTGGAACGCCAACTAAAGAGTTCCAATATCGAACCCGAAGCGCATGTGTTCCAGGGATATGCCGCGATTGAAGTCGCAATGGCAGCCCTTAGGCCAACGCCGGAACAGACCAGTGAAGCATTGGAGCAAACGGTATTTAGAACCGTCCTGGGAAATGTGGATTTTGATGAGGAACGCCGAAATCGCGTAAACAACTACATACTTCAGCAATGGCGTGACAAAAAATTCGTTCCGGTACAGGCGGAGACGGAATGATACGCCCCGGCAAATTAAATCTGATTACGGACGTGCAAGGCATCAACGTCGGCAATGCTGATGACCCAAATCTGCGTTCCGGCGTCACGGCAATTGTGTGTGACGAACCTGCAGTCGCATCGATCAAATTGATGGGCGGTGCCCCGGGGTAGAGAACCGCTTGCGTTCCAGGTGGTCAGTCGGTTGATCGGGAGGTCGGATGAAGTAGGCGCTATTCTCGCGTTGGAAGGGAGCGGTAGAGCCTCAACACCCCGAAG
>JBCCEP010000413.1:0-3585 GCA_039030215.1 Pseudomonadota bacterium | reverse complement strand
GTCAAGCTCCATCTGGCCGGCATCGATCTTGGAGAAGTCGAGAATGTCGTTGATGATGGTCAACAATGCCGCACCGGATTTGACGATGATGTCGGTAAAGGTACGCTGCTTGGCGTCAAGATCGGTGCGCGCAAGCAATTCGGCCATGCCCATCACCCCGTTCATCGGCGTGCGGATCTCATGGCTCATATTGGCAAGAAACTCAGACTTGGCCCGATCAGCGGTCTGGGCAAGATGCATGGCCTTGTCGGCGCGATCATGTTGAAGCTTCAAGCTCTTGAGCAAGCGCTGCAGAAAGATGTCCACCGGCAGAAAGACAGCAAAACCCAAAATCGCGATCAAACCCAGCGAGAACAACAGGAATTGCTGCAACAGATGACCTTGCCGATCGGTGTGAGTATCTATCAGCGTCCTCAAGCGGTCCTGTATGTGCTCATTATTCGGCCGTACAAAGGAATTGTAATTCTCGGTAATTGCCCGGCTGATCCAGTAGATATCCCGCTTGGTCCGCGAATTGGCGAGCTTGGTTCCATCGACAAGCGCTGTCTGATGCTTGAACGGATCATTGGTTGTCATAAACCGCGCATCGTGGGTCAGAAATGTCGCAATTTCCGGCCGCAAATGATTCCAGACCTGCTCAAAATCCTCAAATGCAGCCAAAGACAGCTTGCGCTGATGGTCAAGACCGGTGCGCGAGGAAATAATATCGGGGTCCGTCGGCCTGCGTAGCTTGGCTTCCTTGCGCTGCTTGAGCGTCAATCCGGTCAGCGAAGCATCCGCACTACCCGCCGGTGCGCCCTCGAAGCGCTCTGAAACCCGCAAAGCTTTTTGAGCATATTCCTCAGCCTGCATGTCGAAATCGGATACCGCATGGGAAATCGAGCGAATTAGCGCAACTTCCTCGTTCTGCGTTCCTGCCTGATCATAGAATCGAAAGCACACTGCGGCAAAAGCCAGGAGTGCCGCGATATAGGAAAGTCTCAATAACCATCCGTGCATGCCGCTATTCTTTGCCAGGTTATCTTTCATTGCACTCTTGTCTCATCCCGTCTTGGAATTTTGCCTTGGCAGTCTTCAGGGAGCGACTGCGCGAAGCAATACCGGTTTGGCCATCCGGCGACTTGCAGGACTACCCAGGTTCAAGAGAAGCAAATTTTGGTTAATGTTGCGTGAAATCAGGCACTGAAGCGCGCGCCTTACTTGTCCGGTGGGATTGCGGCTTCAGGCCGAAGCGGTGTTTTCAGCAAACCAGTCGACAATGCGCGCGACAATCTGGGCTGCAACGTCGTTTTTGGAAAGATCCGGTAGTTTCAGAGTTGATTTAGCGTCGATGATTGCAATCTGGTTTCGATCGCCACCCATCACGCCGCCTTCCGGAGATACATCATTGGCAATGATCCAGTCTGCATTCTTGCGCTTGAGTTTTGCACGCGCATTTGTTTCGAGATTTTGTGTTTCGGCAGCAAAGCCTATCACCAGCCGCGGCCGGTCAGTACTGTGACCGACCATTTTGAGAATATCCGGGTTTTCAATGAGATCGAGTGAGCCTGGCCCCTTCCCATCCTGTTTCTTCATTTTTTCGGTTGCCGTCTCGGCACTGCGCCAATCTGCTACGGCGGCCACCATCACAGCCAGGTCACAGGGCAATTGCGCCTCAACCGCAGAGGCCATTTCGCGTGCCGTCTCGACATGGACCGTCTCGACGCCATAGGGATCGGGCAAATTGACCGGTCCGCTGACGAGTGTGACGTCTGCACCATATTGCGCAAGGGTGCGGGCAATTGCGTGGCCCTGTTTTCCCGATGAACGATTGGCGATATAGCGAACCGGGTCGATGGGTTCATGGGTCGGGCCGGATGTCACCACCGCGCGAATTCCGGCAAGTGGCCGCGGTCTGTCATCAAGCAGTTTTCCCGCTGCCGCAACAATCTCCAAAGGTTCCGCCATCCGTCCGCGACCTGCCTCACCGCTTTCAGCCATCTCGCCGGAAGCCGGTCCAACAAATGAAATACCGTCTGCTGCAAGAAGCGCAGCATTGCGCCTTGTGGCGGGGTTCGCCCACATTTGCGGGTTCATTGCGGGCGCAATCAAGACCGGCCTGTTATTGGCGAGCAGCACCGCGCTGGCGAGATCGTCGGCCAGACCGTGGGCCATTTTTGCCATCAGATTGGCCGTTGCCGGTGCCACAATTACCAGATCGGCTTCACGAGAAAGCCGGATATGGCCAATATCCTGTTCGCTGGTCCGGTCCCACAAGTCGGCGAAAACCTGACCCCCGGCGATTGCACCAACCGCCATCGGGGTTACGAATTGTGCTGCGGCATCGGTCATCACGCATCTGACCTCGACGCCGCGTTCGCGAAGTCTCCGTATCAGATCAAGCGATTTATAGGCTGCTATACCGCCGGAAATTATCAGCAGGACAGATTTGCCGGTACCGGGATAATTCCCGATCTCATCGTCTGCAATGGTTGCGGAAATCGGTTCGCCGTCGCCCTGACGCAGGATGGGTCGCGGTATTGATACCGAATCCTGGTTGGCTGATACAGCATCATCAAGCAGGCATCGAACTTCCTGCTCCATGGAACGGCCATTCTGTGCTGCGCGTTCACGCAGGGCCTGTTTGGTTTCATCATCGAGATTTCGAATGGTGATACTGGCCATAATACACTGCCAATTGATTGCAATGCATTCTAATTATCAAGAAAATCCGTTAAATGCAAAGAATAATGCAATCAATGCAATCACTACCAGTGCTCTATTACCCCATTTTGTTCGTCTGGCCTTGCTGGCACCGATCGCTTCCACGGTTTCGGGATCAAGTTTTATGCCGGACTCTCCCATGTCGGCCAGCTGTGAGGCAAGGATTTCGGCGCGATCGGCAATCTCCGGCAATAGTCTCGCTGTCCGGCGCACGGCATGCAGGCCCTCTCTGGCATCATCCAGCAGTCCTGCCGGGCCAACATGATGGCGTATCCAGTCTGCCACGACCGGTTCGGATGTACTCCACATATCGAATTCCGGATCAAGCGTTCGGGCAACCCCTTCGACAACGACCATGGTCTTCTGCAACAGCAGCAGTTCAGGCCGGGTTTCCATGTCGAACAGGTCGGTGACCTCAAACAACAGGGTCAGCAGTTTTGCCATGGAGATGGTTTCGGCAGACTGGCCGTGAATGGGTTCGCCTATCGCGCGGATGGCCTGGGCAAATGACGAAACATCATGGTGGTGCGGTACGTAACCCGCCTCAAAATGGACTTCCGCGACCCGGTAATAATCCCGCGTGATGAACCCGTACAGGATTTCAGCCAGAAAGCGCTGTTCCTTGCGCCCCAGCCTGCCCATGATGCCGAGATCCACGGCAACAATCGTACCCTTGTCATCAATGAACAGATTGCCTGGATGCATGTCGGCATGAAAGAACCCGTCTCGCAGGGTATGGCGCAGGAAGGATTGAACGAGCGTTGCTGCAATTTTTTTCAGATCGTGGCCGGCAGCCCGGATCTTCTCAACTTCCGAAAGCTTGATCCCGTCGACCCAATCCATGGTCAGGCAGTCGCGCCCGGTCAGCACCCAATCCACGCC
>JBCCEP010000412.1:0-3590 GCA_039030215.1 Pseudomonadota bacterium | reverse complement strand
GACATAGCGATGCGTGGCGGACTGAGCCCTGGGCCCATCTACTAGGGCACTGCGTGAGGGCCCATGGCGTGTTGGCGAGGGCTGGCCGCATCAAATTCGTTGATACGCCCAGCGACCCCGCCGGCCTCGTCTCCAGCTTTCAGGATCAGTACGTTTGAAGTTCCCGAGCCGATCTTTCCGGTGGTTTCCTCAGGCGACATGAAAGCTGCACCTTTCAGGGGTGTGAGTGTGTCTTCCACAAAGCCTTCCTGGTTCCAAAGCTTGATATTCTCGATTTCGTCGGTCACGGAAGTCCTCCGGTATCTGCCGGCACATGGATGCCGCATTCTGTCTTGTCCATGCCGCGCCAGCGGCCCGCCCGCTCGTCTTCGTCTCCCAGAACCGGCGTTGTACATGGCTCACAACCGATGGAACGGTAACCTTTTGCAACAAGCGGGTGTTGTTTCAGCGAGAACGCATTCCGATAAATGTCGATATCGCCCTTCGTCCAGTTGGCAAGTGGATTGATTTTCATTCTTGCACCATCCAGCTCGAAGAGCGGCAGTTCGGCACGTTGACCATTCTGGAAACGTTTACGCCCGGAAATCCAGATATCGTAATCCTTCAGCGCCTGCGCAAAGGGCTGGACTTTGCGTATCGAACAGCAGGTATCGCGGCCCGACATCCAGAGCGCACCGTGCGGATCAACAGCTTTGAGAACATTTTGTTGCGGACTTATTATCCGGATGTTGGTGAGACCCAGGCTTTTGGCGATCTCGTCCCTGTAGGTAGTAGTGTCACCAAATATTTTGCCGGTATCGATGAACAATACCGGAATAGATGGGTCAATGTTGGCAACAAGATGCAGCAAGACAACCGAATTGGCACCGAAAGATGAGACCAGAGCGATGCGTTTGTCCGGATATTCGTCAATTACCGCTTCCAACAGACGCCGCGAGCCTGAAGACGCATATTTCTCGTTCAACGTATCAACGTCAAACAGAGCGCTGTCCCGCTGGCGTTCCAGGTTGTCAGCCATAAAGGGCGTCCTTGAACGGCTGCTGACCAATCCGATTGTAGGTGGCTAGAAAGCTCTCATCCCTGGTTTCGCGATGATCAAGATAGGTATCGACAATCTTGTCGACGGCACCCACGACATCTTCGCTGGCAAATCCTGGTCCGATAATACTGCCGATCGCTGTATTTTCGTCCGCCGAGCCACCCAGCGTGATCTGATAGAACTCTTCGCCTTTGCGATCGACACCCAAAATGCCGATATGTCCGACATGATGGTGGCCGCAGGCATTGATGCAGCCGGATATCTTGATCTTCAATTCACCAATATCCTGTTCGCGTTCCGCCTTGGCGAAATGTTCCGACAATTCCTGGGCTACCGGAATTGAACGAGCATTGGCGAGTGCACAATAATCAAGGCCAGGGCAGGCAATAATATCAGTAATCAGTCCGGCATTGGCTGGCGCCAGTCCCTCGGCCAAGAGGATACCGTAGATCTCCCTCAGATTACGCGTCTCTACATGGGGCAGGATTACATTCTGCTCATGGCTGATGCGTAATTCGTCGTGGCTGAATTTTTCGCCAAGATCCGCCATGATCTCCAATTGCCGATCGGTTGCATCTCCTGGAGGACCTCCTGCTGGCTTCATGGAAATGGTTACAATCGAATGTCCTGATACCTTATGCGCGTCGACATTATTGGTAACCCAGCGGTCAAAACCGGGATCACCGCGCCGGGCCTCATCAAGCAGGGCTGCGTGGTCGGGCAGATCGGCATATTGCGGGGGCGCAAAATAGGAATCGATCGCGTCGATATCCGCCTTGGGTAGATGCAGCACGCCATCGCGAATGCGTTCGAATTCCGCTTCAATATCTTCGCGCAGTACGTCGATGCCGGTTTCGTGGACCAGTATCTTGATGCGCGCCTTATATTTATTGTCCCTGCGTCCATACAGGTTGTAAACCCGCAGGATTGCCTCGGTATAGGCGATCAGATCCTGTTCGGGCAGAAATTCGCGTACCTGTTTGGCGATCATCGGCGTGCGGCCCTGGCCACCGCCGATATAGACCGAGAATCCAATCTCCCCGTCTTTATTGCGGACCAATTGCAGGCCGATATCGTGAACCTGGATGGCAGCACGGTCATGAGCAGCACCGGTAATTGCAATCTTGAATTTCCGCGGGAGGAAGATGAATTCCGGGTGCAGGGTAGACCACTGCCGCAATATTTCTGCATAGACACGCGGGTCGGCTATTTCGTCTTTTGCCACGCCGGCAAAGTGATCAGTCGTCACATTGCGGATGCAATTGCCGGATGTCTGGATGGCATGCATTTCGACGGTTGCCAGATCATCCAGAATATCGGGAATATCCAGCAGTTTCGGCCAATTGTACTGGATGTTCTGCCGTGTCGTGAAATGCCCATAGCCGCGGTCATATTTCCGCGCTATGTGGCCAAGCATCCGCATCTGCCGAGAATCCAGCGTACCATAGGGAATTGCAACACGCAGCATATAGGCATGAAGCTGGAGATAGACCCCATTCATCAGCCTCAATGGCTTGAACTCGTCTTCGCTCAGATCACCTGCCATGCGGCGTTCGACCTGATCGCGAAACTGGCCGACACGGGCGGAAACGAATTCCTTGTCAAATTCGTCATAGCGATACATACACGATCATCCTTGCGCTGAATTACAGTATTTGCCTAGCGATCTCAGTTCCGGGTCAGGCAGCCAGTGTTTGGCGGGCTGCTTCTCCGTATTGAACCGTCGGACCAAATGCCCGGATGCGCTCGCGCAGTTTTACCGGAACCGGTGAATCGTTCTCGTCCAGCGAAATATCAATGGCATTTACGTCAATGATTTCGCTGTTCTTGATGGCATTGGCGGCGGTCGCCAGGCCGGCATCCACCGCGTCCGGTGCGCTGAGTATTGCCGACTGGTTAATATCTGTTTCCCAACCATCGGCTGAAAGAAACACGACAATTCCATCATGGAGCCGGTTTGCTGTGATAATTTTCATGACAATGTTTCCTTTGGTAACGGGCCTATGCGGCGATTGCGTTTGAAGAATTGATTTGACTAATCGGTACGCTGTTCTCGAGCGCGCCATGGCGAATTGCTTCCCCAATCAGGATCAGGGCCGGGGCATCAGAGGTGCGGCCCGGGGCCACGGATGAGAGATCCGAGAGCGAGCCGGCATAGATTTTCTGGCTTCCGGTACTTGCCGATTCGATGATCGCAACCGGCGTTTCCATGGAAAGCCCGGCATTGCCGAGCTGCTTTGCAACCGCAGCGGCCACGGTACGTCCCATGTAAACGGCAACTGTTGTTCCATTGAGTGCCAATGAGGCCCAGTCGGGCAGGACTTCGCTGTTGCGGTCATGGCCGGTTGCAAAAACCAGGGAGGATGCAACACCGCGGAGCGTCAGGGGAATTTCGGTTTCCGCCGCGGCGGCCAGGGCTGAGGTAACGCCGGGAACGATCTCGACGCTGATGTCGTTTTCCCGCCGCGCGGCACGTGCCTCGCCGGCTCTGCCAAATACCAGGTGCTTGGAGGCACCGGCGGGACATCGACGGGGGGTGGCGGGGGCGTGG
>JBCCEP010000411.1:0-3607 GCA_039030215.1 Pseudomonadota bacterium | reverse complement strand
CCAACTGCAGTTGCTCCACCGATGATTGCAACTGAGATCAAGGCTGCGATCAGGCCATATTCGATGGCTGTTGCACCTGATTCATTCTTAAGAAAGCGAGATACGAGTTTCATGTCTTTGCTCCTAGTTCCACGTTAGGGACGCTTGTTTAAGTCAACCGGTTGTTCGCGATTTGACGCTGCCGAATATAGAAAGGAGGGCTTTCGATCCTGTTAAGAAACAGCGTTGCCGAAAGGTTACCGGATGAAAGCGTGATCCTTGGTAAACATTATCTTATTGTGCCGACGCCTTGACGGTGCTGAAAACTCCGCGATTTCCGCGTGTATTATAATGTAGCTGGATAACAACCTTCAAAATGCCGCAAAAACTTCCTGCGGTTTACGTTTCCTAAACCAATATCGGTAAGGTTCTATTAGAGAAACGCTGACCTGTTGGAGCGGGATATGAAACGGATTATTGGCGCAGCCATTATTTTTGCCGGCATTTTGCATTACGGAACCCAAGCAAATGCGATGGAAGAAAAGCCTGAAGCAGGAAATGCTGGGCCTGTCATCGTGACAGTCGATCGCGCCAAGGTATTCCGTGTATCAAAACCGGCGGCAACCGTCATTGTCGGAAACCCGTCAATCGCGGACGCCACTGTAGAGGATGAAAGGACCCTGGTTCTAACCGGCCGGTCCTTTGGTGTTACCAATCTCATCATTCTGGATGCTGATGGCGAGGCGATCGTTGATGAAACCATCGTCGTCCGTGGGCATGAAACCAATACGCTCAGGATCTACCGTCGTTCCTTCCGCGAGACACAGGCTTGTGCTCCGGTTTGCGAACCGACGCTGACGATCGGTGACGATTCCGACAGCTTCTCCTATGCCTCTGAACAGATCCGGGAGCGCAATTCGCTGTCAGACGCACAGCGCTAAAGGTTTGCATTCATGGTTAGCGAATTGATAACAGTTCGCTGAAAATTTGAGCATTGGCATAAGCATTTCTAAATCAGGTTCTGATATCCATCCTGTTGGCTGCAATTGATAGTAGACAACAGGTGGGCTGAATGTACAAAATGCTCTCACTCAAATTTTCCGGGATTGGTGCGTATTTAAAAGCGCCCAGAAAAGTGCGCCGCTTCAAGAAATCCGACGACGGCACTACCGCGGTCGAATTTGCCGTGCTGGCTGCACCCTTCATGGTCCTGCTATTTGGAATTATCGAAAGTTCCCTGATTTTCTTCGCCGGGCAGATGCTCGAAAGTGCCGTTGACGATGTCGGCCGCAAGATCCGAACCGGTCAGTTGGACAACACGATCTCCGAACAGGATTTCAAGGACGAAGTTTGCCTGCAGGCCAACATCCTGTTTGAGTGCAACGACATCAATATCGATCTGCAAGTCGCCGCGCGATTTGAGGATCTTGGTGATCCGCCGCTTCCCGATGATTCCGATAATTCGACAGATTTCACAGCCTATAGCTTCACCGCACCCTGCCCCGAAGAAATTGCGATGGTAACGGCAAGCTATGAATGGCCGATCTTCACCTATTTTGTATCAGACAATATCTACCGGAATATCCCAGGTAGCGAAGACAATCCGCTCTTCCGGAAAATATTGCTGAATGCGATTGCCGTGTTCCGCACCGAGCCTTATCCGGCAGGTGTCGGCGGGCGTGTTTGTCCGTAACCACGGCAGAAATTTGAACATAACCATCACAGAATGATCCACAGAGGTTCCAAAATGCGGTTTTCAAATATAGTTCGAGGCACAAAGTGGCGCCTGATCGTTGCGGCGGACCGTTTCATATCCGAAGCAAAAGCTGTTGCCGCTGTGGAATTTGCGTTTATTGCGCCGATCATGCTGTTGTTGTTTGTTGGTACCATCGAATTGTCCGCCGGCGTCTCGGTCAACCGGAAGCTGTCGCGTCTTTCAAGTACGATCAGTGACCTGGTCACGCAAAGTCAGAACCTGAGCGGAAATGACATCGACAACATCATGGATGTGGCTTCAAACGTCATGTATCCCTATGAGGACGAAGTGACGATGGTGATTTCGGGCATTGAAATCGAAGATGGCGAGGCCAAGGTAACCACAAGCTGTTCGGAACCAGTAGGAAGCGCTCTTGCCAACGGTACGCCTTATGATGTGCCAGCGAAGATCAAGAAGGATGGCACTTTCCTGATTGTGGCCAAAGTTACAACGACCTACAAGCCGTCCTTTGGCTGGGCCGAATATAGCGCCACTGAAGGGGTTTCTTTCGACAAGACAGCAATTCCCATGGAGGAAGAAATCTTCCTGCGTCCGCGGATTGGGTCGTTGGTCACTTTTTCTTGCTCTTGATCGGCAAGCAATCCTGTCGTCGAAAGTAACGAACCGGTTCAGGAATCATCTTCAATATTTGCAGGGTCATCTTGACCAGTATCAGTTGACCCTGCTGTCGGTTCTTCCTGCGAGGCCTCTTCGGCGTCTTCCTGCGAAACTTCCTCTTCGGCTGAATCCCTTTCAATGATCGGCGTAATGATATCCGTCGGACGTTGATCTGTTATTCCGGCTGCATCGAGCATTTTCGAAATCGCCTCGAACTGGCTTGGTCTGGCGGCAAAAAAACCGCCGCCATAGACCGGCTCAATCGAATCATAGGCCACCGGGTCATTATCAAACATGCCGGTCAACAAGTCCCTCAGCGCGTTCTTGGCTTCTCCTGGCAGATTTGCGCGGACAGCATGAACGCGAAATGGAATTTCCGAGGACCGCCATATGACATTGTGACCGGGATCTTCCGGAACACGGGTCAGTAATTGCCGCGCGGTACCTGGCAACATGCCCGCGGAGCCACTTCCGCCTGACACGGTCCAGCCCATCAACGCATCAATTTCCTGGTTCAGGAAAGCCTCAATTGCCACCTCGCCGTCGTCAAATTTGCGGAGTGTGAACCCGTCATCACCCTCCTCCAGCCCCTGTTCTGCCATTTCATGCAAAGCCAGGGTATTACCGCCGACCGCATCGGTACCAATCACGCCCAGTGTTCTTCCCGCAAGACCGGACAAATTTCGCGGCCCGCCCGGCAGAGACAATATGACTGTCTGGAACCCGGATGAGCCATCGTCGGTACGCGCCGTTACAAGCGGATCGATGCATTGGCACATATTGGCGATTGCAGCATAGGCAATTGAGGAGAGGACAGAATATTCAGCTGGTGCCCGATTGTTGAAGCGGACCATTCCCAGATGCGTCCGGGAGGGAATAAATTCGACCGGCATACCGAGTTTTTCTTCAAGCGCGAGACGAAATGGTTCCGCGCGCGCGACGGCCTCGGTAACGTTCTGTCCGGTCTGTATCGCCACCCTGAAGGTGCCCAGATCATCACGCCAGTCGGCCAAGAGCGTTGACGGCAGCGCTATCGTGGCGATTGCAATGGCAATTGCCCAGATTTTCAGTTTCCGCATTCCTTTGTCCTTGCTGGCCGGTCTTACGTTAATCCTAGTGCAGGTGGCACTGATTTGGAATCTGAGAGCATTGGATTATTGGCTGTAAATGGTAATCTAATGGCAGTTATTTCGGGTGAATACACAACTTCACTCAGTTCAGAGACAAATATTCATGAAAAGAGCTTTTCTCATT
>JBCCEP010000410.1:0-3612 GCA_039030215.1 Pseudomonadota bacterium | reverse complement strand
GAGCGTGGGATCGACAAAATCGAATTTACCGGATTGAGGGCTCCGGAACTTCAGGTGGAAGTTCCCGAACGCGAATTGCGCAAGCTCGGTCTTTCGGTTGGCGATGTTTCGCAGATGATAGAAACCAACAGTCTCGACATGCCTTCCGGCCAGACGGAAGGTCAGGTTGAGCAGCAGATCAGGGCTGTCGCGGACTACAAACGCCCATCTGCACTGGGTGAAATCGAAATCAGTTCCTTTGCTTCCGGCGAGAAGGTCCGGCTTTCCGAGATAGGGGAGATACACTTTGGCTATGAGGATGGATTAACACAAGGTTTTACCGACGGCCAAAGGGCAATACAGTTGACGGTCCAGCGCGCTCCGACCGCCGATACGCTCGCAACCGCGGCAATCCTTGATAACTACCTCGAAGAACTCCAACAGGGCCTGCCGCCGGGTATCAGCGTCGGCAAATATGATGTAGCTGCTGATTCCCTGATGGAAAGACTGATGATGCTGATCCGCAATGGTCTTGGCGGGCTGGTCATCGTGGTTAGTCTGCTGTTTATCTTTCTGAACGCCCGCGTCGCGTTTTGGGTGGCCGCAGGCATTCCGGTCGCATTGCTGGCAACCGTCGGCTTCATGATGTTGCTGGGCCAGACCATCAACATGATAAGTCTGTTCGGTCTGATCATGATGCTTGGCATCATCGTCGATGATGCGATTGTTGTCGGCGAACACACGGCAACCCGCTTTTCGGAAGGCGACACGGCACTTGAAGCCGCCGAAACTGGCGCGCGCCGCATGATGCTGCCAGTCATGGCTGCCATGATCACGACCGCTGCCGCATTTGCGCCGATCCTGTTGATCCGCGATACGATCGGCCAGATTATGGGGGTCTTGCCCTTCGTCGTAATATCAGTGCTGATCGCAAGCCTGATTGAGTGTTTCCTTATCCTTCCCGGACACCTGGCGCATGCGCTGGCGCCCAAACGCAGGGCAGGCTGGTCCTATCTCCGGCACTTGGTAATTTCATTCCTGGTCGGTGCCTTTGTGCTGATGGCATCAAGCCGGGCCGGGGCTGACGGAAGTTCGCTCTCGATATTCAATCAGCTGGCAGCGGCACGGTCCCAATTACCGCTGCCGTTTTTCATTCTGTTACTGGCCGCCGCATCATTTCTCGTCGGTGCCGCCGTTGAAGGGGTGATCAATCTGATCAAATCGTTCGCGCGCCGAGGCAAAGGTCAGTTAGATGAAATCGGCAGGCCAGAGGACAATTGGTTCCGTCGCAATTTTGATGCAATGTTCGGCCGGTTCCGTGATGGTCCCTTTGCCAGCCTGGTCGCACTGTCATTCAACTGGCGTTATGTGACGGTTTCAATTGCGGTGTCTTTGCTGATGGTAATCGCACTCGGACTGTTTGTGCTCGGCGGTCGGGTAAGTTTCGTGTTCTTTCCGTCACCGGAAGCAGAAAACATGTTTGCACGTGTTGTTTTCAATGCCGGTATTCCGGAGGAACGCGCAATAGCTGTGCTTGGTGAATTGGAAAATTCGCTGCGTGACACTGAGGAAAAACTCACCGGTGGATCGGAACAGCTGGTTGCAGCGTACTTCACCACACTGGGATCGGCAGGGCGAAATACCGGGGACAATCTCGCACAGATGCGGGTACAGCTTACCACCTCTGAACGTCGCACAATCCGCACCAAGGACATCATCTCCGCCTGGCGCAAAAATCTACCGGATTTGGCAGGCGTAAAACGCATTTCGGTTATCGCCGCCCGCGGCGGTCCTCCGGGTCGGGACATCGATCTGAAGATCACCGGCGGCGATGTTGATACGTTGAAACAGGCATCTGCCGAGATAATCGACATGGTAAGCGCCGTTCCCGGTACCAGCGGGGTGGCTGATGACCTGCCCTATGGCAAGCCTGAACTGGTACTGAAACTGACCCCGCGCGGAACCGCACTTGGTTTTTCAGTCTCCGACGTCGGCCGACAGGTGCGTGATGCGTTTGAAGGGGCAATCCCACGCCGGTTTGCCCTGGGAGATGACGAAGTCACTATCCGGGTCACGCAATCAACCCGCCAACAAGGCGGAGCAGCCCTTCGCAACTTTGAATTGCGCAGCCCCGCGGGTGAATTCGTGCCCCTGGCCGAAATTGTCGATCTTGAAGAAAAGCAAGGCTTTTCAGCGATTATCCGCGAGGACGGCCAGACGACGGTTTCAATCACGGCGGATTTGGCCACAGATGTCATGACAACCGAAAATGCAATCGAGATCCTGAGAAATGGTCCCATGCCGGCCATTGCGGAGCGTTATGGCCTGTCCTGGGAATTTGGCGGGCGCGCTGAGGAACGTAAAAAGGCTTTCGAGGATCTTGGTCTGGGCGTCATGATTGCACTGACGGTGATCTACATCATCCTCGCCTGGACATTCTCCAATTACTGGCGGCCATTCGCGATCATGTTGATCATTCCGTTCGGGATAGTCGGCGCAATTCTCGGCCATTGGTTGCTGGGTTACAGCATCTCCGTATTGTCCTTCATCAGCCTGCTGGGACTGGCCGGTATTCTGGTCAATGATTCCATCGTACTCGTTTCCCGCCTTGACGAACGGCTGGGCGAGGGCCAAAGCCTGGACGAAGCGGCAGTCGGCGCCAGCAAGGACAGGCTACGTGCAGTGCTTCTGACATCGCTGACGACCATTGGGGGCCTGATTCCGCTGATGTTCGAAAAGAGCATTCAGGCCCAGTTTATCGTTCCAATGGCCGTCACCATCATATTCGGACTGGGAATGGCAACCCTGCTGGTCTTGTTCCTGGTGCCAGCCTTTGTCGGCATTGGTGCCGACATCAACCTCGCCATCAGGACAATTTTTTCCAACCGGAAACCTGCCGGATACCAAGGTGGTCCGGCAGAGTAGCTCGGTTCTTTTGCCAAATATCAAAGGGCAGTAGCAAACACTTTAGGCTTCCCGGTATCGGGACGTAGTAGAGGTTCGCCGGAGAACTGTGCCAGATAGGCTCGCCGCGCATTGTCGGTAGTATTGCGCGAGGATCGGTGCAGCGTCACCGACGAAAACAACACGACCGAACCCGCCGGCACGATTGCGGCGATACCGGGGTCGGGACCGTCATAGCACACCATCTCCTTGGCGTCTTCATCCCAATGGTGTGGTACCAGTCCAATGTCCTGCTTGAGATTTCGGGGCAACACAAATACCGGACCATTATCCGCAGTAGTCTCGTCGATTGAAATCCAGACCGACAGATAGGGTTTGTGGTCGAATCCCACATATCCACCATCCTGGTGCCAGCCAAATGCCGAGCCGGTCTTGGCACCCTTCACCACAAACTGTTCGTTGAACAGATGCGGTGAGCCGCCGACAAAGGCGCTCGCCAGATCCTTCATTTGCTGCCCAAGAACGAAATTGGACAGTTTCGGATAGTCCCGGTGACGATGCCTCAAAAAGCGTCGGTCTTCGCCGCGTCCGATATCGTGGCTTTTTCCGCCTTGATCATCGTCGGGCGGCTCAGCCAGTAGCGCGTCGCATACCTCCGACAGGACATTTACCTCGGAGGCATCAAGCCACTCCGGCAAAATCACATATCCATGTTCAAAGAAGTGCTCG
>JBCCEP010000409.1:0-3615 GCA_039030215.1 Pseudomonadota bacterium | reverse complement strand
TCTCAACCTACCAGAATGCCGGCATCCGCGTCACCGACATCTCCAATGCCTATCAGCCCAGGGAGATCGCCGCGATCGTCCCGCCAAAGCCAAACAAGCTCATGGACCACCGCCCCAACCGGCCGCTGGTCATCCAGTCCTGCGATGTCTGGGTCTCAAAGGAAGGCCTGATCTACGCAAACGACTACAATGGCGGACTGTTCATCATGGAATATGAAGGGTAGCCGGCGCCCTACCCGCTATTCGGAACGTTGGAATTTTTGCCTGCCGGTTTCACAAGCCTCCCGAATGGCTGCCGAGAAATCATCAATAAACATTTGCGCAATGACCGAAGTCGACTTGGTCGCGGGTTCGATGAGGATATAGTCAACCGTCATTGCGGGCATGGTGATCGGATGCAATTTGATCCTTGAACTTTCCACATCGGGTAGGCACAGACATCCGGGCAAGATGGAAACCCATTCACCTTTGCCGATAATGTCCAATGTCGACATCATTGAATCCAGCTCCATTATTGAATGAACCGGAATGTTGTACTGGCTCAGATAAGCATCAATCTTGGGCCGGCGGGCATTTTCAGGTCCGGGCAGCACCAATTTCAGCGGATCAAGATTGGAAAGTGCAACGGGTTCCAGATGTTTGCGGTCTGTATTGGTGGCAGTGGCAAGAATTTCAATATCCGTATCCAGATAATTCGACCGGAGCCCGTCCGGCATGGCGTCACTCGGTACAACCGCAAAGTCCAGCGTTCCCTCAATTACCCTTTGCGTCAGAAACGAGCTGTAGCCTTCCGTGACTTTCACCTCGACATATTCATTGCTCTTCGAAAATCGTTCCAGAACCGGCGCCAGGACCGATCTGGAAAATGTCGGCATGATACCAACCCTGACGATGCCGTGTAATTTACCGGTTTGCGCTTCAACGTCCCGCTCAAGACCGCCCAATTCCAGCAATATCCTGGCAGCCCGCCAGTAAATCCGGTCACCCGCCTTGGTGGGTATGACGCCGGTCGAAGCCCGTTCGAACAGTTTCACGCCCAGAATATCTTCCAGATAACGAAGCTGCATGCTAACGCCGGACTGCGTTGCATGCACTCTCTTGGCTGCAGCGGTAATCGACCGTTCCTCATAGATCGCCACAAAAAAACGAAGGTGTTGGAGTTTGACATGCTTCATCTGACTATCTGGCCTTTAAATTCCGTACGGGCTAGCCGGCAATTTTTCACTCGGTCATTCGCAATGCAACCCAAATGATGGCCGGAAGAAATGCAAATGTCACCATGGTGGAGACGACGATACCCCCTGCCACTTGAGCCGGTCTGTCACTGAAATGCTCTGCATAGATATAGTTGACTACCGCGACGGGCATTGCTGCCAACAGGAATACGGTGCCGGCGGCGGCACCTTCCAATCCCAATATGTTGATTACGGCAAACCCCGATATTAGCCCCAGCCCCAATCGGCCAAACGCCACGCCAAGTGCTGGCTTCAGATCCGATACCTCGAGGGTCGCAAGCGAAATCCCCAATAGGATAAGCATGGCCGGGATCATCATCCCTCCCAGCATCTCTGCCGTGCTGAGCACTACCTGTGGAACTTCGACATCCAGGGCCACAACCACGATCACGCAAATCACCGCATAGATCAGCGGTTGCCTCAACACGAAGGACAATTGATAGGAACCGGCAGCAATCGAGGCGCCAACCGAATGTTGCAGCAAGGCAATCACGAAGAAGTAACACACGCCGAGATGCAGATTTTGCTCGCCAAAGGTCAACAATACCAGCGGTAAGCCAACATTACCGGAGTTGGGCATAATCAGGCTCGGCAGGAAGGTGCTGATCGAGCCCTTGAACAGTTTCAGAAAAATTACGGCAATCACGCTCGATATGGCAACACACAGCACTGCTGCAGCTGTCATGATCCCGAGAACTTCCTTGTCGATATGGGCTTCGGTCAGTTTTGCAAAGATCAGCGCCGGCGTGGCAACCAGTATGGTGACGACACTGATTGTCGAGGATTGAATGCCGAGTTTCGAACGGCCCAGAATGTAACCAATCAGCGTGATGATGATCACCGGACCCAGAACGTTAAATATCTGAAGGAACATTCAGCCTATTCCCCGGATGACGCCGCCAGGCCAATTGATGATCTCGGATACATATACAATTCCAGCCAAATTATCGACATCCCGAAAGTTGATCAGGCGCTTGCCAGTTTTTCACCATTCAAGGTCCAGTGCTCGGTTACCTTGGTGCCTGATTGGCGTAGCATTTTTGATACGGCGCAATGTTCCTTCAACTTCTCCGTGACAGCAATCGCACCTTCTCGGGGTCCGGTATAGGTCACGTCAATATCCAGGATGACTTCGGGAAATGGAATATCGATTGGTTTGATCAGCCTTGTACCATGACTGTCCATTGTAACACTGATGTCGATCTTCATGTCCTCGAACACGACGCCGTTTGCTGCAGCCAGCTTGTTTGAGATTACATGCGTGCAGCCAAGCAGGCCTACAAATACATATTCGACCGGCATCGGACCGGTATCGGTGCCGCCGCGGGCAATCGGCTCATCGATAACGCAGGACTTCTCACGCGCAGTTGCCACCGACTTGGTAGACGTTTCGTGGCCGCCTGCAATATTGAATTTCCAGATTGGTTTTTCTCTTATGACTGCCATTCTCGTTTCCGCCTTGAATATCCGGATTTTCCTGCCATCGCGGACTGTTTGTCCGCATGAACCCGGTACCGATCACTGTCCGGCATCGGTATTGCTAATTTGTCAGAAATGCCATGACACCGGCATTGAACGCCTGCGGCTGCTCCAGGTTTGAAATATGCGCCGCGTTATTCAAGATGATTATCTCTGCGTGTGAGGTTTTGTCCTTCATGTCTTCCATGACTGCAACACTTGCGGCCGGATCGGATTCCCCGACGACATAAAGCGTCGGGCAGCTCACACTGCCTAGCCGCGGCAGGATGTCCAGCCCCTGCAAACATCTTGCGACGCCCACATAGCCATCTCGTGTGGTTCCAAGAACCATCGAGCGAACCACAGCCAGCTGATCGAGATTGGCATCATCCTTAAGGAATTCCTCGGTAAACCAGCGCTCAAGCGTCGGTTCGCAAACTGCAGCAAGGCCACCTTCCTCAAGTCGGGCAATATTTCCATCCCATATGGCCTTGTAGCCGTCAGGCGCATCCGATCTGGCATCACAACAAATCAGTCGATTTACTCTCTCGGGATTAGAGATCGCCAGTTCAAGACCGGTCATTCCACCCAGCGATATTCCCATAAAATCGGCGCGTTCAATTCCCAGATTATCCATCAGGGCCAACACATCGCCGGTCATCATCTGCAGATCATATGGAGGCTTGGCGCCCCCGCTTTTTCCGTGTCCCCTGGTGTCATAACGCAGAACACGAAAATGCTCCATCAGGGGCGCCATCATCGGGTCCCATAAACGCATGTCAGTGGCGAGGGAGTTGGACAGGACGATCCACGGACGGTCTTTTTCTCCATCGACCTGATAGAAAATTGCCACACCATCGGGAGCCGCAACTTCCCCAAAATACCTATTGGTCATTAACTTCAGCTCCCAAGCGCAGCATTG
>JBCCEP010000408.1:0-3658 GCA_039030215.1 Pseudomonadota bacterium | reverse complement strand
CGATTGATTCCAACTGATCTGTAGTCGCCTTTATAATTTTCTCAATAGTACCAAAATGCTGCGCCAAAAGATACGCAGTCTCTTCTCCAACATGACGAATTCCTAAAGCAAACAGTAATCGCGACAATTCAGGTTCAAACAACTCGGCAACCAGCCGGATCGATTCAGGAAACTCGACTTCTGCTTGTGGGTCCTCAAGGGCAGAGTTCGCCACCAGGCTTGTGGTTCGTCTGGTTTCAAATTCCCAAAATCTGGAAGAGGCAACCTTAATGGACGCAAACCGTGGATCGAGTGAAATTTCGCGGGCGCGCCAGACCGCAATGTATCTGTTGCATACATCTCTATCCATGCCATACGGCACAGTAGCTAGGTTGTTTGGCAGAGATCGAACGACAGTTGCCCATGCTTGTCGCACGATTGAAGATCTCCGTGATGTGCCTGCAAGTGATGATGAAATCGTGAAGTTGGAGGGGATACTGGAATTGTTGACCCAGCTTGCCGGTATCGATGAAACGACATTCGCTGTGCGGTAGGACAATTGATGACGGCAAAGGAAAAAACGAGGGCTCGGCACAAACGTAATCTTCTTCGTCTATTACGTTTTCTGGAAATTTCGAATGATCATGCGAGCTGCGAACCAGTCGGCGGGGGTAAGGTAACGGTCCGCAACACCAACAAATCGATCACCCTTGGCTTGGAAGTTGTAGAATTCGCCGCCAGCGACGGTTTGTTGTCAATAGATGCGAACAGCCTGAAACTTACACCGGAAGGCCGCGCCCGGCTTCGACGAGAACTATATCCAGACATGGCCCACATAGCTCAACATGGGGAAATCCGGATTCAAGAAACAAATGACAAGCAAGTCCTCAAGAATGAGGGAGAGTCGCCACTAAGGAGGCTCTATCTCCGCAAGGATAGGAAAGGAAATACCTGGATAGACGATGACCAGTATTCGGCCGGCGAACGGTTACGCAGGGATTTTGAGATAGCGCAACTGCAACCATCCATTACGGCCAATTGGTCAGATCTTGGTACATCGGCTGCAAGGAGTGGAAGTGGAAAACAGGCCGAACTGAGTGATTTCGCTTTAGATTCCCGCAAACGTGTTGAAGCAGCCATCGCTGTTTTGGAGGGTGAACTGGCTGGGCTTGCGCTCGACATTTGTTGTTTCCTGAAAGGATTTGAACAGGTCGAAAGGGAACGCCGATGGCCACCGAGATCAGCCAAGCTCATGTTGAGAACGGCACTCTCCTGCCTCGTGGTGCATTACGGATTGGGACCGCGCTCCGGGAAACAGAATAATCAGGTTCTACATTGGGGAGACGGTACCCACATTCCCACGATATAACGGTGCGACACGATATTAGGCTGCCACGACTTGTTTTGCCTCACGCTTGATCCGTTCAATCATGGATCGCAAACCGTTGGAACGCTGGGGTGTGATGTGTTCGGACAGATCCAATTTATCCAGTGTTTCGGACTCATTGATGTGCGAAATCTCGGATGCTTTCTTGCCTGAAAACAGGGCCAATACCACCGCGATCAGACCACGGACAATATGGGCATCAGAGTCGCCGCGAAAGGTCAGGACGGGGTCTTCACCGTCATCGTGATGAGTAACGATCCACACCTGACTGACGCAGCCCTGGACCTTGGTTCTCTTGTTTTTTTCTTCGTCAGAGACCGGTTCCAGACCGTCCCCCAATTCAATCAGATATTTGTAGCGGTCTTCCCAGTCCTCGAGAATTTCAAAATCATCCAGAATTGTCTGAAGGTTTGGTCCGGCCATGAGGCCTCCCATATTGATGAGTTTCTCACTCTATCAATATAGGGCTTTGCCGCCGGAATAAATGATCCGTTGTAAAATTTACGGATGTCTGGACGAACCTGTCACAACCGGGTCAGTCTGTTGTTCGGTTTTTATCGCTTGATCTACTGGGTTCGCAGGAAGATCTGAGTTCGAAAAGTGCTCGTCAAAATAGCTATATGCAAGCAGGGCGCCGGTTTTTGCCTTGGCACGGAATTGCGAGAACAATTCCAGGCCCGTATCGCAAGGCTGTGGATTACGATAGCAAAACTGCGAAATGTCATAATAAGCAGATTGTACCAGGCTAATCGTTTCACGGGTTGATACCACGCGTTGTTCAGGGTCCAGTTGTTCCTTGTCAACTGGAATGAACGCAATGATCAATGCCAAGCAGAATATAATCCTGATCATGAACATGTTCCCTGTCTAACTTCCCAGCCAAGCGGTACCACACCTCCTTTAAGCGCAGATGTTGTCAAAACACGGAATTTAGCTCAATTTTTATTCAATCCCGAACTATCGCCTGGGCGCCAGAATTCTGAGGGTAAAGATGCTCCCCAATTGTGTAAATACTCGGTGTCAGGGCCTGTTTTTGTGAATTCACCGGTCATATCCCGATTATGAAAGATTCCGTTTACCATACAATCAGTTTCAAGGCGAAAAGCCGGTTTCTGTTCAAATTGTTGGTCGAAGACCGGTCAGGTTTAGCGTTCCGTTAAAGTGGCCATGGCACGGTCTTGTCAACGGCAAGGGACAGCGTGGCGTTCCAATACGCACAAATCTTGCCAGCGGCGTACCGAGGGTTCCGTAGTATGTGGGTTAGTGCCGGCAGGGCAAAAAAAGATTCCGAACGGAAAGTCAATCTGGCTTCTATTGGGCCCGATTTGTACACGCTTCATCGTTCTGATGGGTTTGCGGTGCACGTGGAATCGAACTGCAAAAAGGTATTTGGATTAGATGCCGAACACCTGTCCGGAAAGGGATTTCTGGAAAATGTGCACATCCATGATCGGATCACGGTGGCAAAGGCAATAGAGGATTGTCTGACCTGCGGTACTCACAAAACAGCCCAATTCAGACTGATCCCCAATACACAAAACACCCCCGCGCAAACCAGATGGTTTGAATTACGCTGCGAACCGGCACCTGAAGCGTATTTTGAAGGCGAAGCCATGCTGGTTTTGGCGGTATCCCGCGATATTTCTGATCATCGCGCTGTTGAAAGCGAACTGCAGCGGCAGCGTGAAATTGCCGAAAGCGCAAACATTGCAAAGAGCAGGTTCCTGGCGAATATGAGCCATGAGCTGCGCACACCGCTAAATGCGATTCTTGGATTCTCAGAAATTCTTCAATCAGATCACATGACAAGAATGCCGGCTGAGCGCACGAAAGAGTATATTGGACTCATCCACAGTTCATCGTCGCATCTTCTGAATGTCCTCAACGACATTCTCGACATGTCAAAGATAGAATCCGGCAAATATGAAATTATATCAGAGCCGTTCGATATGGCGTATGCGGTGACGGCCGGCTGCCAGATATTGCGTGGTAGCGCCGAGCAAAAAAATCTTGATGTGGCAATTCACATTGTACCGGACCTTCCGGAAGTTACCGCTGATGAACGGGCGATAAAGCAGATTGTCATCAACCTCGTCTCTAACGCGGTGAAATTCTCCGAAACAGGCGGTCGGATAGAAATAGGATTGACCAGGTCAGGAAGAAATATTTGCCTCACCGTATCTGACAACGGAATTGGTATCTCACCTGAGCATTTGGATAGTCTTGGACTGCCGTTCTATCAGGCAGACAGCAAATATGACCGCAGATATGAGGGTACCGGTCTGGGACTTT
>JBCCEP010000407.1:0-3658 GCA_039030215.1 Pseudomonadota bacterium | reverse complement strand
TTGCGTCGGCTTCTGCATTGGCGAATTGGATCGAGCATCATGAGCGACCGGAGTCAATAAAGCTCGAAGCCAGTTTGAATGTCCGGCAAACAACGGCGCTGCGTCTTAAGGATTAGGCACTATTTTCCGGATCGCATCGGCAATGAAAGAAGCCAAGTGAACTCGCGGAACCAGAAAGCTCACTTTCAATTGCGGATTATCAGAGGACCGGCAATTCCGCTCCGATGCGAGGTGACAGGTAACGCGGTTCATTTTCGGTAATGACAATATTTTCCTCGTGCACAAGCATCTTGTCACCGACGGCCGTGCTTGGTTCCAGCGTCAGTACCATTCCCGGCTGGAGGATCGTGTTGTCGGCAGGGATCAAGGATGGCCATTCCGTCAACGACATGCCAATGCCATGACCCAGCCTGCCAGCATTCGTCCCGTCAGAGTATTGGCTCAAAACCTTGTCCATGGCCTGAAACAATTGCGCAGCCGTTGTGTTTGGGCGTGCAATCTCGAATGCCGCATCTGAAGCTTCGACGAGAAGCGCATGCGCTTTCCTTGTATCCGTGGTTGAAGAGCCTATTGACCAGTTGCGATCATAGTCACAGAAATAACCGTCCCATACGAGACCTGTATCGAGCATTAAAACATCGCCATTTGAAAGTTCTTTATTCCTTGCCGGCGAAATCACATCTTCATAGCCACCTTTTCCTGCACCTCCTGCGAGGTAAGGCACCCAATCGGCACCTTCCTCCAGGCAGAGCATCTGAAAATGAGGAAAAACCTGTTCCATTGGTGTGCCCGGCTTTGCAATTTCAGGCACGCGCGCAAATGCCTGGCCTGCGATTTTGCAGGCATGCTCAATCTTGGCGATCTCATCAGTAGATTTGATCATCCTTAGTTTGCGGATGATGCCGTGATCGCTTGTCAGCTCACGTTCACCGATCGTTTTCCGCAACCTCTCCAGATCGGCCTGAGGCATGCGAATATGTGTCTCGTGCCCATCCGGTACACCGATCATGCCTTCATTGTCCGTCAACTCATCCAATGTATCCGTAAGCAAACCGATACCGTCATCCTTGGGGTCAGGCGAACTCCAGGTCCTGATATCGTTTATCCAGGTCTCTCGCATGAGTGCGGCCCCAATTGAGGGAATCACCGCGACTGGTTTGCCGCTGGCAGGGACTATCAGGAACCAGGGGCGTGTTGGACTTTCCCAAAAGCGTGTCAGGTATCCGGTGAAATAACGAACCTCCGGTTCGGTAGTCAGCAGCAGCGCCCCCAAACCGGCTTCCGCCATGAGTTTCTGTGCACTGTTGGTGCGGTCTTCAAATTCAGTTTCGGCAAATCCGCGTTTTGTCATTGCGGTTCTTCGGTCAGAAAACATAAGGCCTGGGCATCAGAACTGATTTCCAACAGTTCGCGGGCAGCGGGAGACATAACGGCCGCCAATCCCGCCGCACCCGATGCTGTTGTTTCCAGCCCGGCTGTTGTCAGCTGCGGCAGGCATTTTTCCACATCCTCATCGCTGATTGTCAGGAAGCAGTCTGCATCGCGAGCGAGACCGTTAAGCGCAATCAAGGATGGTTCCTTGCAGTCAAGCCTGCCCATGATGCTTTCCGGACCATCGGCAAAAACTGCGTTCCCTGCCTCGATACTGGCTTGCAATGCCGGTGCGTTTTCAGGCTCGACCACTATTATCGTAGGCGTTTCCGCCCAAACGGAACGCAGGTATACGGCAACCGAGCCGGCCAAACCGCCGACACCGGCCTGCAGTAAAACATGCGACGGGATTTCAGGGCATTGACGAACCACTTCCGCCGCCATCTGCAAATAGCCCTCCATCAGCAGATGCGGAAGCTCAGTATAGCCCTGCCAGGAGCTGTCGGATAACAGCGTCCATCCATTTTCATTCGCAGCTGCCGCCGCCGCCGACATCGAAGCCGCATAGTCGTTTCCCTGCACAACGACTTGTGCGCCTTGCGCCCGCAACCGGTCGATAAAGGTTTGAGGGACTGTGTCAGCAACATAGACAACGGCGTTGGCACCAAAAATCCTTGCGCCTGCTGCCACGCTCATCCCATGATTGCCAGCGCTCGCGGTAACATAGGTCCTGCCTGAAAGCGTCCCTTCATCCGGGCTTGCGGAGCGATCCATGGCATGGCGCGCAATAACATATGCCGCACCCAAGGCCTTGAAGGAACCGAGGTTCATGCGGGCGCGCTCATCCTTGACCCAAACCGATTCAACCGGTGCCAAACCAGGCACATCAATCAGTGCAGTTTGCCTTGCCGCAGGGCAGAGCTTGAGAAGATCTGCAACATTCTCCACAGCGATCGAGGGAAAGGGAATGTCTGGGGCCAGGGGACCAGATTGGCGAAATGGATTTCTGACCAGGTTCATGGCTCACTCCTTGGCCTGCTCAGCGTTAACATGGATTGCCTTGCTGACAAAATTGCATTCCTATAGGCTCTATACTGGAACTGCTTTCAAGTTTACTGCCAATACCTGTTGGATATGAGTTGCTTATGAATGATAATTCCAAATCTCCTCAATCTTCCGAATCCAAAAATGCTGATACACTCGAGAAGGCGGATCTTGAAAAAGTCTTCAAGGAATTGGGAAGTTCGTCAGGTGGTTTAAGTTCCAGCGAAGCGACCACCAGATTATCGAAATACGGGCGAAACGAGCTGACGGCAAAACAGGTCAGCAATCTGCAAAAATTTCTCAAATATTTCTGGGGTCCAATTCCATGGATGATTGAGGCTGCAGCACTGCTTTCTGCTCTGATCGGCCATTGGGCAGACTTTTCCATCATCATGGTTCTGCTCATCTACAATGCCGTTTCGGGGTTTTGGCAGGAGCGCAAGGCAGCCGATGCGCTGGCAGCATTGAAGGCGGGCATGGCTCCGAAGGCGGAGGCCGAGCGAGACGGAAAATTCGTTGCGATTGACGCTGCTGAGGTGGTTCCAGGTGATGTCGTGCGGATCAAACTTGGTGATGTGGTTCCAGCCGATGTGCGTTTTATCGATGGTGACTATATCAGTATTGATCAGGCTGCCCTGACCGGAGAATCGCTGCCGGTTACCAAGAAAAAAGGTGATGTTGGTTATTCCGGCAGCATTGCAAAAAAGGGCGTAATGTCAGCGGTCGTCATTGGTACCGGCAACAATACTTTCTTTGGGCGTACTGCCGGGCTTATTGCAGGTGCCGGACAAGGCGAATCGAATTCGCAACGGGCGGTGACCCATATCGGCGATTTCCTGATCATTCTTTCGCTCATACTGGCCTTCGTTCTGGTCGGCGTTGAACTCTACCGTGATATCGTTCTTGCCCATTCCTGGCACTGGACTGCACTGGCTGACATCTTGCGAATGGTACTGGCGCTGCTTGTCGCCTCGGTGCCGGTGGCCATGCCCACGGTGATGACCGTTACCAATGCGCTGGGCGCGATGGAGCTTTCCAAGAAGAAGGCGATCGTATCGCGGCTAGAGGCCATCGAAGAACTCGCCGGTGTAGATATTTTGTGTTCGGACAAAACCGGTACCTTGACCAAGAACCAGTTGAGCCTGGGCGATCCTGTACTGTTCGGCAAAATCAGTGCGGATGATCTGGTGCTGGGCGCCTGTCTGGCCACCGATCTGAACAGTGACGACCCGATTGATCAGGC
>JBCCEP010000406.1:0-3738 GCA_039030215.1 Pseudomonadota bacterium | reverse complement strand
CTCAAATACCCTGCCGATCCGCAGTTATGACAATCCGTAAAGCCATGCGCTGAAAACTCTGCGCTGCCTTCGTCCTACATTAATAATCTTTCTGTATCTTGCCTGACGATTGAGCTGGGAAACCCTTACTGACAATGAATTGAAAGTGAAGACGATTGCCACAACAGCCTTTGGCAATTACTGTCAGCCCATGGGGCCTTGTTGAGAGTAAGAGGATAAGTGATGCGTGCGACCTCAGGAATTATTTCCGCGTTGTTTCTTTTATTGCACGGAACAACATCGGCAACAGCATTCGCGCCCGACAGCGTGTCAGAAGATCAGCTCCAAATCGTCATCTCCTTGAATGAACAAAGGCTCCAGGTTTTCCGCGGAAACCAGACGATCAGTGAATCAAAAATTTCCTCCGGCAAGCCTGGCCACTCAACACCCACCGGGATCTATTCCATTCTCCACAAGAAGCGGTTCCATCGGTCGAACATTTACTCCAATGCGCCGATGCCCTTCATGCAGCGACTGACATGGACCGGCATAGCACTGCACGGCTCTGATAGCGTGCCGAACTATCCGGCAAGCCATGGATGCATCAGGCTGCCAGACGGGTTCGACGAAGAACTGTTCGCGATGACGAATTCCGGGGCTCATGTCATTATCAATGGAGACATGGTGCAGCCGCAGCCGGTTTTGCATGACGTGCTCCTGCAGCCATCCATGCCTTGGGAATATAAACCGGATCCGCTCCTCAAGCCCAAGCAGGAAGCTTTTGCAGCAACCGATCCTGCGGATGAGCCGTGGCATATCAGTTTTGCATCAGACACGGTCTTTGATCGCGAAAGCACGGATCTTATTTCGGAGGCGGGCGCCCTCCTCCCGGTTTATCGTGCAATTGTCCATAAGGCACCGGCAGACGAAAAACCTCTTCGTATATTGATTACCCGAAAAGCTCATCCAGATATGGCGCGTGAGATGCAGGCGATCCTTAATGAACAGGGATTTAATGCCGGAGATGTCGACGGTCTTGTCGGCCGCGACACACGCGCTGCCATACGGCGTTTCCAGGAAGCAAACGAAATGCCGGTGACCGGCTCACCGACGCCCGAAGTCGTGAATGCGATCTACAAGGCAGGCGGCAAGGACAGCCCGCCAAATGCAGTCCTGTCGGTTCGCCAGAATTTCGAGCCGGTCTTCGAGGCACCGATCAGACTCGATAATCCCGAGGAGCCGATTGGTACGCATCTATTGGTCGCAGCCCAGTTTGACCGCAAGACCGGCAATACCGGTTGGAATGCCTTCACGCTGGAAAACAAGATTGGCGACAATAGCCGCGCGCTTCTGGGTATCGACGATACGGCTGATGCCGATGTCCTGCTGTCTGATACGCTCGACCGCATTCATATTCCAGACAAACTGCGTGACCGTCTGGCCCCGATGCTGACACCGGGAACCTCGATTACGATTACCGATAATGGAACAGAACGCTATACCGGTTGGAAAACGGACTTCGCCGTCAACACACGAATTGACCGCAACTATGTAGCCGCTGTTGCGCCGCCGAAGAGAAAGATCAGGCGCAAAGCCCGAACGGTACGTCATGCTTCAAGGGGAGATCGCCGTTACTACCGTACCAGCCGGATACGCTATCAACGGCCACGTTATCAGCGCCCGCGCTTCAACATGATCCCGCTGTTCAACGGCTTCCGGTATACGCGTTAGATCAAGAGTCTGGAGTTCGTGTCAGGGATACTGCCGGCCTAGTCTGAGTCCAGCTCCAGCACCATTCCGTCGAATGCAGGCTCTACATTGTCAGGCGTCTCACGCATGACCGCATCATAATCAAGCGGGATATGCATATGGGTGAGAACACTTCTTTCTGGTTTCAGCTTTTCGATCCATGCCAGAGCCTGACCAAGTGAAAAATGGCTGACATGTTCGCGATACTGAAGCGCATCGACGATCCAGATATCGAGATTTACAAACTGATCGACACTCTCATCGGGTACGGCTGAAATATCCGATGAATAGCACAATCCCCCTTCCAGCTTTTCCAGATCGCCGCCAATCCTGAACCCGAGAGAGGTTATGTTCGCGTGTGTTTGCAAAATGGGAAGGAGCCTAATCTTGCCACCCTCCCCTTCGATCTCAAAAACTTCGCCGGCGCGTATTTTCCGGTTTTCCAGAATTGGTGGATAGAAACTGTCCTTCGGGCTTTCGTAACAATATCCAAATCCCTGCATCAGCCGTTCGAAGGTCGGTTGGTCGCTATAGGTCAAAATACGCTCGCGCTGTAACTGCGCATAGCCACGTAAATCGTCGATGCCATGGACATGGTCGGCATGCGCATGGGTATAGACAACACCATCAATGTGTTTGACGTCGGCACTCAGCATCTGCTGGCGAAAATCCGGTGTCGTATCGATCACGACAACCGTTTTGCCATTTGGCCCCAGGCGCTCAATCAACAATGAACAACGCAGGCGGTAGTTTTTGGGATTGTTGGGATCGCAAGCACCCCATTCCCCATGGACGCGTGGAACGCCGGGCGAAGACCCGCAACCCAGAATCGTGAATCGCAAGGTCAATGGGCGATTTCCCCGAATGCCGCCGCTGGTATCTTCTTGAAAAGCCTAAAGAAATTCTCGGTGGTTTTCTCGGCTATTTCCGCTTCACCGATATTTCTGGTTTCGGCCAAAACGCGAGCGGTATTGGTCACATAGCTTGGCTCATTGCGCTTTCCCCGATGGGGCGGCGGAGCAAGATACGGCGCATCAGTTTCAACCAGCAGCCTGTCGATTGGCAATTCCCTGGCGATCGAGCGGATTTCCTCGCTGTTCTTGAAAGTCAGAATGCCCGAAAAGGACACATAGCCACCGAGCTTGATCCCGACTTGGGCAAGTTCGCGGCCGGATGAAAAACAATGCAGGATGAAGGGGAAGGCCCCCTTCCCTGTTTCATCGGTCAGGATCTCGATCATGTCGCTGTCTGCGTCGCGCGCATGAATGACCAGCGGCAGTCCGGTAATCCTGGCGGCAGCGATATGGGTACGAAAGCCTTGCGCCTGGGCTGCTCTTGGCGATTTGTCGTAATAGTAATCGAGCCCTGCTTCGCCGATTGCTGCTGCTTTCTCATGTTCTGAAAGCCTAACCAATTGCTTAGCGGTAACATCAAGCTCGTCAGCAGCATTATGCGGATGAGTCCCGACGGAACAATAAATGTTGGGATAGTCTTCGGCGATTTTCAGCACCCGTGAGAAATTTTTTACCCGCGTGCAAATTGTGACCATGCCGTTGACACCAGCTTCGCTTGCGCGCTGTATTACCAAATCCAGCTCGTCGCAAAAATCTGGAAAATCCAGATGGCAGTGGGAATCTACCAGCATGGGATCAATCCGCAGCCTCCGGCTCTGTCCATCGCGGAAATACGCCGGTCGGTTTGGGAAGCTCTGATCCCGGGGACAATGCATGCTCGGCATCAATCTCCGCAAAACTCCTGGCGTCTTCCGAAACCGACAGCAGATCGAGCAATTTCGCACCGCTTTCCGGCATCACAAACTGCGACAAAATGCCGAGGACCCGGATCGTTTCAGCCGTTACATACAAGACAGTATTCATCCGCTCGGGATCTGTCTTCTTGAGCGCCCACGGTTCCTGGGCGGCAAAATACCGGTTGGCGTCCGCGACAACCCTCCAGATCGCATCAAGTGCCTTATGGATTTGCTGGAGATCAATATCGGGTCGAATTTCT
>JBCCEP010000405.1:0-3739 GCA_039030215.1 Pseudomonadota bacterium | reverse complement strand
TCCGGCTCGCGCTGATGGGCCACCACTACCGCGACGATTGGGAGTGGTTCGACGGTGACATCGACGACGCCACGGCGATGCTCGAGCGTCTGCTCGAGGCCGCCGACGCCGCCTTTGAATAAGGTGCAACAAAAATCTATTCAGCCCCCCAACAACTACAGAATTGCCAATGACAACGACTTCTCGCCCCGCATTTCTCGACGATGCCTATCTTACTGCGTGCGAAGGAATCGTCGTGGAGGTCAATGAGAGTGGCGGCATCATCCTTGATGAAACCAATTTCTACGCGACCAGCGGCGGCCAACCCGGCGATACCGGATATCTGGAGCGTGCTGACGGCAGCCATATAAAAATTGCAGCGACCGTCAATGGCACAAGCAAGCAGGAGATTGTCCTCGTGCCCGCGCCGGATCAGGACACACCCAATCTCGGTGAGAAAGTTGTCGGCCACATCGACTGGGAACGCCGGTACAAACTGATGCGGATGCATACTGCCTGTCATGTGCTCTCGGTTGTCTGCCCCTTTCCGATCACTTCGGCAAATGTCGGCGAGGAAGAAAGCAGGGTCGATTTCGATCTGCCCGACGCCGGCGTTACAAAACAGGACGTGACTGAGAAGATGCTGGAGATCATCAACGCCAATCATCCCGTCTATGCGCAGTGGATCGACGAAGCCGAACTGGACGCCAATCCCGATATTGTTAAATCGAAAAATGTCCGGCCACCCCGTGGTGTTGGCAAGATCAGGCTGGTCTGTATAGGTCCGGACGCTGCAATTGACAGCCAGCCCTGCGGTGGTACCCATGTTACCGAAACCGCCGAAGTCGGTGAAATACATATCGGCAAGATAGAAAAGAAGGGCCGCGAAAACAGACGGTTTCGCATCAGATTTGGGCCGGCACCGGCATAATTGGACACTAAACGGATCGAGGTGGCGAAATGAAGCTTGAAGGTTCCTGCCATTGCGGCGCAGTCAAATTCTCGCTCGAGACCAACACGCCCTATCCTTACCAGAAATGCTATTGCTCGATATGCCGCAAAACCCAGGGCGGCGGCGGTTACGCCATCAACATCATGGGTTGGGCAGATTCAATGCAGGTTGAAGGTGAAGACGAGATATCTGTCTATCACGCTGTACAGGATGGCGAGCCCAGTGAGGTGGAACGCCGCTTCTGTTCAAAATGCGGAAGCGCGCTTTGGGTCTATCACGACAAATGGCCGGAATTGGTGCACCCTTTTGCGTCTGCTATAGACACGCCCCTGCCAAGGGCGCCCGAGACGGTCCACATGATGCTCGACTACAAGGCCGACTGGGTCGATGTCCCGGACGGCCCCGATCAAGACCGCTTTGACGGCTATCCGGATAAGTCAATCGAGGTCTGGCATGAAAGGCAGGAAACCGGGGGATGACCAGCCAACGAAGCAAATTCACAATCGCACCTGATGCACTTGTCGAGATCCTTGATAATCCGGATGTCAGGATAGTCGATGCCTCCTGGTATCTGCCGGCACAAAATCGAAATGCGCAGGTGGAATATGCTGAAAGCAGGATTCCAGGCGCTGTGTTCTTCGACATAGATGCAATATCCGACAAGGATTCAGCCCTGCCACACATGTTGCCGGCACCAGAGGAGTTTGCTGCAGCCGTTGGAGACATGGGAATTGGCGAGAACAACCAGATCATAGTCTATGACGGTCCCGGCCTGTTCTCCTGCGCCCGGGTCTGGTGGACCTTCAGGATCATGGGCGCGAAAGACGTAAGGATCCTCGATGCCGGCTTCGACGCGTGGAAGGCAGCCGGTCTGCCAGTCGAGACAGGTCCCCCTGCTAAACCTTCACCGGCAGTTTTCAATCCGGCATTCGAGCCCGATCGCGTCCGTTCAATTGAGGAGATGCGCGCCATCATCCGGTCAAGGGGTACAACAATCCTCGACGCAAGGCCCCATTCCAGATTTACCGGTCAAGCAGCCGAGCCGCGCAAGGGCCTGCGCTCCGGCCATATTCCAGGCTCCAAATCCCTGCCGATCGATCAATTGGTGGTCGATGGAAAGCTTAAAAATATCAATGAATTGAAAGACATAGTTGATTCTTTTTCTTTGAAAAAGCACGATCCCGTTGTCACTTCTTGCGGTTCTGGCGTAACCGCAGCCATCATCACGCTGGCGCTGGAGAGCGTCGGGCACGCCAATAACGCGCTCTATGACGGATCATGGTCCGAATGGGGGCAGGCAGAAGATGCACCGGTGGCGGTCTGGGACGACTAATACGGAAAAAGATTCATAAGGCGATGGCAAAAAAACCAAAGAAACCAAAAAAACCAAAAATACTGACGGCGCGCGTGACGTTTCTCGAAATGTCAAAACGGCATTTCCACAATATGCCAATGCCTAGCCGCCCCCGCCTGGCACTGATGCGCGCAGAAAACATACCCGTCGCATTCTATCGTTATCTTTATGAACAGGTCGGCAGGGCCCATCACTGGGAATTGCGCCGAAAGATGTCAGACGAGGAACTGGACAAGATTATAAATGCCGAAACGACGCAGATCGATGTCCTGTATGCCGACGGATGTGCCGCAGGTTTCTTCGAACTGGACATGAAAGAGATGCCGGGAGCACTGGAACTGGCCTATTTCGGTATCTGCTCGACTCATACCGGCATGGGAATCGGAAAGTGGTTTCTTGCAAGTGCAATCGAGGCCGCCTGGGACCATGATCCGGAAAAGATCAAGGTCCATACCAATACGCTGGATCATCCCGCAGCATTGGGTCTGTATCAACGCCTCGGCTTTGAACCTGTCGGTATTGGCGAGGAGACGGTCGAAGTCTGGGATTGAGCAAAACAAAAAAACCCGGCTCAGACAGCCGGGTTTTCTACAACACTTTCTGAAATTCAGCGGTCAGGCGGCAATCGTCAAAACAGTTTTTGGATCCGCCATATCCAGACCAAGCGCCTCTGCTACGGCGGTATTGGTGATCTTGCCGCGATGGACATTCAAACCATTGCGCAAATGAGGGTCGTCTACCATTGCCTGCAGGCCCTTGTCAGCCAGCATCAGCCCGTAATGCAGGGTCGCATTATTCAGCGCCTTTGCTGAGGTGATGGGAACCGCACCCGGCATGTTGGCGACACAATAGTGGACAATGCCGTCAATTTCGTAGGTCGGCTCGGAATGCGTGGTTGCATGCGATGTCTCGAAGCAGCCACCCTGGTCAATCGCAACGTCTACCAGCACCGAGCCCGGTTTCATGCCTGAAAGCATATCCCGGCTGACCAGTTTCGGCGCTGCAGCACCCGGTATCAGAACCGCACCGATGACCGCATTGGCCGCAAAGCACTCTTCTTCAATGGTTTCAACTGTGGAGTACCGCGTATGAACCCGGCCATTGAAAATATCATCCAGTTCGCGCAAACGTGGCAGCGAACGGTCAATGATGACAACATCGGCGCCAAGACCAACGGCCATCTTGGCCGCGTTCAGGCCAACAACACCGCCACCGATTACAACGACCTTTCCGGGCAGGACACCAGGTACGCCGCCAAGCAACACGCCACGGCCGCCATTGGCTTTCTGCAACGCGGTCGCGCCGGCCTGAATGGCAAGGCGTCCTGCGACTTCACTCATCGGCGCAAGCAGAGGCAGGCCACCACGAGAGTCGGTAACGGTTTCATAGGCAACGGCTGTACATCCGGACTCCATCAGACCCTTGGTCTGTTGTGGATCGGGTGCCAGATGCAG
>JBCCEP010000404.1:0-3741 GCA_039030215.1 Pseudomonadota bacterium | reverse complement strand
CGAAGCAGAAGAAGAAGTCGCCGAGGCGGCTGAAAAGCTGAAGGATTAAGCGATATGGAAGTCTTAATCCTCTTTGTGATGGTCATTGGCCTGATGCTGGTCGGGGTCCCGATCGCGGTTTCATTGGGTTTCTCATCGATCGTATTTTTGCTGGCCTTTTCCGACAGTTCCTTGGCGTCGGTAGCCCAAACCCTGTTCGAAGCGTTTGAAGGTCACTCGACCCTGTTGGCTATTCCGTTTTTCATTCTGGCGTCCAGTTTCATGTCCACCGGCGGTGTGGCCCAACGGATTATCCGGTTTTCCATTGCACTGGTCGGTCATTTGCGCGGTGGCCTGGCAATCGCGGGCGTGCTGGCCTGCATGATCTTTGCCGCTCTTTCCGGTTCATCCCCGGCGACCGTGGTCGCAATCGGCACCATCGTTATCGCAGCCATGCGCCAGGTCGGATATACCAAGGAATTTGCCGCAGGTGTCATCGCCAATGCGGGAACGCTCGGCATCCTAATTCCGCCGTCAATCGTCATGGTCGTCTATGCCGCGGCCGTCGAAGTATCCGTAGGCCGGATGTTTCTGGCCGGTATCTTGCCAGGTTTGCTTGCCGGAACGATGCTGATGATCGGCATTTACATCATGGCACGCATCAAGGACATGCCAGCCGGCAACTTCAAGGGATTTGGCGAAATCTGGCAAAGTTTCAGGGACGCCGTGTGGGGGTTGCTGTTGATCGTCATCATCATGGTGGGTATTTACGGCATACCCGGGGTGACCGGCGCCATATTTACGCCGACTGAAGCGGCGGCAGTTGCCTCGGTCTATGCCTTCTTTGTCGCGACCTTCGTCTACAGGGACATGGGTCCCCTGAAATCCGGTGGCTCCATCCTGACAAGACCCCAAGCCATCCTGACTGCCTTATGGCATGAAGACACTATTCACACCCTGCGGGATGCAGGCAAACTGATCATCACCTTGATGTTCGTGATCGCCAATGCCCTGCTTCTGAAGCATGTGATCACTGACGAACAGATACCCCAACAAATTACCGAAGCCATGCTGGCTTTTGGTTTCGGGCCAATCCTGTTCCTGGTGATCGTCAATGTGATCCTGTTAATCGGCGGGCAATTCATGGAGCCAAGCGGCCTGTTGGTTATCGTCGCACCACTGGTGTTTCCGATCGCTATCGAACTTGGCATCGATCCCATTCACCTGGGTATCATCATGGTCGTCAATATGGAGATTGGCATGATCACACCACCGGTGGGGCTCAACCTGTTCGTGACGGCTGGGGTTGCCAATATGTCGATGATGGGCGTGGTACGTGCTGCCTTGCCGTTTCTGGGCATCATGTTCATCTTCCTGATCCTTGTGACCTATGTGCCCTGGATTTCGACCGTGATACCAAATGCAGTAATGGGGCCGGAGATTGTAACCCGCTAGGTTCTCGCATGCTTCGGGTATAAGCTAGCCGCGACGACTCTGATATTCGTTCCTCAGTCCTGCAGTTCCATTCCGTGGATTTCACGAATTTCATTCACGCCCAGGTAGCGTTTGAGATATTTTTCAGGTGCCTGCCTGAGATCGACCACGATGAGGCCGTCGAGGGATTTGTTGAAGCCGTCATTCACGCCGAACGCGATGAACTTTCCATTCAGCGCAAGATATCGGCGAATGAGTATGGGTATTGACTTGCCGTCGTCGATACGGCCGAGCAACCGATTTATAAAGGGTATATCGGATGCAGCATCGACCAGTTCCTTCGTCCAGGGCCGATCGGTAACATCAAGCGGCGAGACTGGCAGGACACCGTCACACAGATCACGATTGGCGCTGTAGTGGGTCAGAAATGCGTCTGCCAGGAAGGACCTGGCCAATAGCGAATACTTTGGCGGGATCGAAACCGGTCCAAACAATGTGTGATAGCCAGGATTTGCGACGACACATCGCGCGATGCCTTTCCAGAGCAGATCAAGAACCTTCGGATGAAGTTGGTATTCCGGTGTTACAAATGATCTGCTGAGTTCAATCGCTTTGCCCAATTGCCCAATGAACTTTCGATCATATCGATAGACGGATTGGCTGCACATGCTGTCAACGCCGTAGAGCTCAGCTATCCGATCGGCCTTTTCCAGCCGGTAGCCGCCGGCAATTTGTGCATTTTCATCGTCCCATACGAAAAGATGCCAGTAATAGGGATCAAACCGGTTCTTGTCGATTTCCTTACCGCTTCCGGCATCTATTGCACGAAAGGCGCGTTCCCTACAGATTGCGATCTGCTTCATGACGCAACCGAGTTCAGCGTAGGGTACGCAGTAAACCTGGAAGGGACCATCCTTCAGCTGGAGATATTTCGAAAGTTTATGGACTTGCTCGCGAAGCAGAGATTTTTCCACATCAGGATTGATCTCGCTTTGGGCAGTGCTGGCACCGGCTGTGGCTGCATCTTGATCAAGCAGATCGCAGGACATTCGCAAATAGTCTGTTGCTGCGCCAACATCTGAAAAGTTCTCAATGTCGGTGGCTGGAATCGGCGTTCCCATGACCGCTTGAATTGTCTTGCCGCGTTTGGAAAGCATTGCGCGGATCAGCAGGGCCGTGCGCAATCGACGATGGATAAACTTTGCAAGGTAGAAGCTAATTGGATTTCTGGCTTTTACGAAGATCGGCACGCAAGTTGCATTATATCTGCGCGCCAGCCGGGCTATCATTGGCGTCCACTTCAGATCGGCAATCTTCATGCTCGGTAGCTGGATTTGGGAAACGATCTTGCCAGGAAAGAACAGTACGGCGCCGCCCTTACCCAGATGCTTGCCAAGCTGCCGGATACCGGCACTGTTGGCATGTCTGGCATCGTCGCTGAGCACGTTCACGCCGATGAAAATGTCCGAAAACTCAGGAAATATCAGCAAATGCTCGTTGGTTAGAACTTTAAGATCCGGCCGGATCTCAAGCAGTTTCCTGGTCAGCAGCATTCCATCCAAGCCACCTAGCGGGTGATTGGAGATGAACATGACCGGGCCGTTCTTGGGAATGTCCTCCAGCCGTTCCGCCGGTCCGATGTCGAGACCTGCGTCGAGTCTGCCAAGCGTATATTCCAGGAAAGCAGCGCTGTCTCGCCGTTCAACCGAAAGCCCGATCCAATCCTGATACCAGCGCTTCAGGATGCCAAGCGCGGTAAACCATTCAATGAACCATTTTACAGCGGGATTACGAATGGGAAAATCGAGGGGATTGTTCATTTGCCCGGTGTTCCACTTTTTTCTCGCCCGTTATCATTATGGACACATATACGGCGATTATCGGGATTGTGCCATTTATCCCGAAAAAATCTTGTAGATCGAGTATATTGTGTGGATAGAAGCCAGTTGCCGTTGGGCGACTGGTGCTGATAAATGTTGCAGACATCATGCTTTCCACGTCTTACTCAACGCGATATCAAACCTGACAACAAGATTATATTTGGCAGTTTGCAGAGCCCTGAACGGGAGTCGGAGCGAATTTAGATCCGATTTTCGGCAAAATATGTTTCAACGCAACTGGAATAGACATCGAATATCTGGAGGGACCCGATGACGCAAGTAACAGGTGGCTGTCTGTGCGGGAAAGTTCGGTTTACGGTTACGGGAAACCCGGATCGAGTTGGTGTTTGTCACTGTCAACATTGCCGGAGACACCATGGTGCGCTGTTCCATGCTTCGGCAATATTTCACAAGGATGCGGTGACAGTCGAAGGTGAAACCGGGGAAT
>JBCCEP010000403.1:0-3744 GCA_039030215.1 Pseudomonadota bacterium | reverse complement strand
GTTTCCTCTTCACCAAGATTGCCTGCAATAGCCGTGTTTACCGAGGAAGCAATCTCGGTTGCATTGGCAAGTGACCATTGGTGATAGACAAGTCCCGGCATCGTGGGAACTTCACGATGGCCCAGAACGCCACGCTCTCGGTTTTCAATCTCCGATTCATAGACGACTTTTGCGTCCGGATAACGCGCGAATAGCATCGCATAAAGCAACGGGTTGCCACAGGCATACGCCATCGTACTACCCATGAAGAAAATTACTGCAATCAACAAAACTCGCATATTACTGCTCCAATACCGGATATCTTGAAGGTGCCACCAGCTCGATCAGTTGCTGGCGCTGTCATGGGTCAACCTACCGCCCATCATCGTATAGAGCACCTGTACTTCCGATATTTCGTTCGGGTCGAGTTCGTACAGATTTTCTGACAGGACAACGAGATCGGCCTTCTTGCCAACTTCCAGACTGCCAATTTCTTCGTCCATACCCATGCCGAAGGCGGCATCGATTGTGTGTGCCTTAAGCGCCTGGTCGAGGGTTATTCTCGCTGCTTCGCCACCAAGAGGTGGTACGTCCTTGCGGCCATCAAGTTGTCGCGTCATGCCCAGTTCGATTGCCGTGAGGGGACGGTATTCGGAAATATAGCCAGACACGGGCCAATCTGAACCAAATGAAAACTTGCCACCCTCTGCAAGAACGCTGGCCATCGGGAACGCATTATCGCGTCGTTCTGCTCCGACCCGGTTAAGTGAAATGGACTGCATAAGGGGATCCAGGCTCATCCAGGCTCCGGAAGAATCATAAACAACGCCAAGTTCGCCAAATCGGGCAAGATCATCGGGGTGAATGTAAACGCCATGCGTGATTTTATGATGCCGTTCCCGTGGTGGGTTGGTCTCAATTGCCTTTTCAATGGCATCGAGGAGTTTGCGGACCGCCAGATCACCAAAACAATGGCAGGTTACATCTATGCCCGCAGCGTCGGCCCTGATTACCGCATCCTCTACTATATCAAACGGAATAACGGGCTGGGGCGTGGTTTCCGGCTTGTCCGAATAGGGCTCCACCATAAGCGCAGTCCACTTGTCGTCGCCACCATCCATATTGACCTTCAGATAGCGCATCTTGACCAGCTCGCTATCAAAAGCTTCTTTAAGTTCATTTAGTCCGATCAACGGATCGACATTTCCATCATTCCAGTAATAAGAACCGATGAAGCGAATTGGCAGTTCACCCGCGGCCTCGAAGTTGGCCATCATCTGAAAGCCTTCATCCATGCTCATGCCTTGAATGCCGTGATCGTGGAAAGCAGTGATGCCGGCCGCTGCAAAGCGTTTCATCCAGTCTCGAACGCCATCCGCCAGGAAATCGGGGGTGATATCAACAAGAGCTGAGAGAACTTGCAATTGAGCCGGTACCTCCACGATCCAGCCGGTCGGATTTCCATCCGCATCCCTCTCGAAGTAGGAGTATCCCGGAACGGTTTCCGGCGTATCCTTGTCGATCCCCGCAATTTCCATTGCTTTTGAATTGACCCATGCCGCATGGCCGTCAATGGCCCAGAAATAAACCGGACGCTCGCTTTCGATTTCGTCCAGCATCGCTGCGGTGGGATTACCATCCGTCCAGACATTGAAGCGAACACCAAATCCCAGGATGATATCATCCTTGTTATTTTCCGCCTCTTCGCGGATACGATCGAAAAGCTCTTCCTTGTCATCAGTCTGCAGATCGACCCCCAGAGCGATCAATCCGCCAACCGCTGCATGAATATGGCCGTCCACAAACCCGGGCACCACCATCTTTCCGTCGAGATCCATCACCTCTGTGCCCAAACCGATAAACTTGGCTAATCCGCTGGAATCCCCGACATAGACAATCTCGTCGCCTTCTATGGCAATCGCGTCAGCGACTTCCATATCGGAGTTCATGGTATGAATTTGTCCGTTGATCATTGCGAAGTCAGCTGTCGGATTTAGTCTTGCCGGCACCTGCTCCTGCGCGGAGGCAAACCCAATCATTCCAAATGTCGCCAGGAAAACAAGGGTCCGCGTAATGGCATTTAGATGGTCTTGCACCACCGACTGAGCAGCCATGACAAAGGGTTTAGCTGCGGGCAAGGCAAGGCGGAACATGGGGAAATCCTCTTCAGACAAGATACTAGTGTTAACTTCTATTGGGAGAACCGTCTGCTTGAGTCAGCGTCCGTACCGGAATATTTCCCTTCGATGAAGCCTCCGAAATTCAACCTTCACACTACCTTTCGAAAAAATCAACAATCTATACCTGCGCGGTGGTTCTACTCGAAATTCCAGAATCCGAACTTCAAGACAATGAATTCAAAGCGCAAATTTGGCTCGAAATCCGAGAACCACTGTGTAATCGCGTGTTGGATCAAGCGCAGGATTGATAATGAACTGGGCATGCGGTGTAATCGCGAGCTCTCGCGTAAGCTGCATTTTATAGAAAATTTCAGTCGAAACCTGGTGGATGTCACCAACATCGGTGTCAACAATTCCATCAAAATCTGTATCTATCTTTCCGACATCGCGCTGACCCCAACCGACACCCAAGCCCAGAACATCACTGTCATATCCAAATAATCCCTTGATACCAATTCCGCCCGCAATCATTCGATTCAAGAGCGCAGGACCACCGCCGGATCCAGTTGAATATCCAGCCCGGATGAATGGAACCAGGTTGCCGATTTCCCCTTCGGCAAAAAGCGTGACACCCCAGCCGCCAGGCGTATTCGAGGCGCTTAGTTCGTCTTTATGCCAAAAGGTTGCATGGACATCCGAAACCTTCAAACCGCCAATATAGACAGCGTTGTTAGGGTCGATGAAACCTGGATCCCACCCAACATCAACAATGGAAAGATACTCCCGGGTATGAAAAAAGGTATCAAAACCGGGGTGCTGAGGTTGACCGTTTGCATCATACAGCCCGGCGGCAATGTAGATATCATCAACTGGCCGGATTAGCGTGTTGATGCCAAGCCCTGTTGGGCTGTAGGCAATTGTTGGATTGAGGGTCAGTGTTGCATCATTGAAACCATCAAAGGGGCTCTTATACCTGAAGTAGTCGTGTGCAGCGAATGGGATCATCCGGCCCAACTGCACTACAAAGCGATCCTCGATGAAGTGCTGCTGCCAGGACAGGTCAAGAACGGACAGATGGAACTCGTTATAGCCGACGGTCGTCGGCCACAATGATCCGGCTTGCAAGAATAATGACGTAGGTGCCAGATCGTTGTATCGGTGTCGGTCTTGCGCCCGAAGCAGTAAATATCCGGGGCTATCGGTTCCCCTTCCGATCAGGTTCCAGGCAAGATCGAAATTGAACGTTCCACCCGCTGCAGTGTGATTGGAAATATCCGGATTGGCGGTTTGAACCATCGGTGCATAGAACAAGCCAAACCTCAATCCAATCTCGTCATTAATCCGTGCTTTCAATTCATGCCATGCATCGAACGGATCCTGGACTGGTTCAGGTTCAAATCTACTCTGCTTGAACTCATCGATTTGATCGATCCGGTTCTGGATGCTGACCGGATTCTGTGTGGCCGGACGATCGGAAACGATCTGGGGTTCAATTCCGATTTGTTCCGTTTGCCCGCCCGAGCTCTCGCTAATAGGTTCCTCGGCAGAAGCTGGCGCTACCGCATAAAAATGTTGGACAAAAACAAAAGCGACGATCAATCGCAAGAGGCCGGGCATCTGACATCACTCCGTCGGGAAAGTGAAT
>JBCCEP010000402.1:0-3752 GCA_039030215.1 Pseudomonadota bacterium | reverse complement strand
GAATTGCTTGCGCGCACCGATCTTGACGCCAAGCAGCGTACCTTTACCGACATCATCGTCAAATCCGGTGCGGCATTGTTGACCATCATCAACGACATTCTCGACTTCTCCAAGATCGATGCCGGCCAGATGGAGCTTGACCCGGCCCCCTTCCGCCTGGCCGAGGCAATCGAGGATGTTGCCACGCTTGTGTCGTCGAAGGTTGCCGAAAAGGATCTCGAACTGGCCGTGCGCATCGACCCGGCCCTGCCGGCCATGCTGGTCGGCGATGTCGGCAGGCTGCGCCAGATCGTCACCAATCTGATGGGCAATGCGGTCAAGTTCACCGATGCCGGCCATGTGCTGGTCGATGTGTCGGGCTCGGTCGTGCCCGATAGCCCGGCACCCGAACCCCAAGACGGCAAACAGCCACTGATCAAGCTGCATCTGCGCATTGAGGATACCGGCATCGGCATTCCGCCGGAGAAATGCCGTACCGTTTTCGACAAGTTCTCCCAGGTTGACGGTTCGGCCACCCGCCGCCATGAGGGCACCGGGCTGGGCCTGGCAATCGCCTCCTCGCTGGTCGAATTGATGGGGGGCGAAATGGGAGTGGAAAGCCAGGTCGGCAAGGGTTCGACCTTCTGGTTCACCATCGTCCTGCCGGCCTATGGCCAGACCGCCGAGGAAGGGGTTCCCGCCATTCCCGTCGATGTCACCGGATCACGGATCCTGGTGGTCGATGACAATGCCGTCAACCGCGCAATCCTGCTCGAACAGCTTTCAGCCTGGGGCTTTGATGCGGCTGTTTGTGAAAGCGGTCAGGAGGGTATGAAGGTGCTGATGGCCGCCGTCGAGAAAGGTTTAGAGATCGATTGTGTCTTGCTGGATTATCACATGCCGGGAATGAACGGCGCAGATGTGGCGCGCGCAATGCGCTCTAACGGCACCTTTGCAGATATTCCAATTATTATGCTGACTTCCGTTGACCACATGGAAGATGGGCGCGCATTTTCTTCGCTGGGAATTCAGGGGCAGCTTACCAAGCCCGCTCGATCGTCGCTGTTGCTGGAAACAATAATTTCAATTCTTGCTGAAGAACAAGCCAAAAGGGAACGCGACGGGTTGTCGAAGGGCGTTGTGATTGCACAAAAAATGGGATCGCAGGATGATTTGTCCGAGACCGAAATGCTGACAACCGGTAGCGGGCAGGCTCAACCGAAAGCGCTGAATGAGCAGGGGTCGGCTACATTTGTCGAGAACCCTTTGACAGGTGCGCAGGCCGCATCGCAAATGGATTACGGAATGACAGATATCCTGGTGTGCGAGGACAATGAAGTCAACCAGATGGTGTTCAGGCAAATATTGGAGGCCACCAGCTATAGCTTCGAGATTGCCAATAATGGTGAAGAAGGTTTGGCCATCTACAAGGAATTGCGGCCCAGGTTGATCCTGATGGATGTTTCAATGCCGATCAAGAACGGACTGGAAGCCACATCAGAAATCCGCATTCTTGAACGCGACACGGATACGCATACTCCGATCATCGGTGTTACAGCGCATGCGATCAATGGGGACCTGGAAAAATGCATTGAAGCATGCATGGATGATTATCTATCCAAACCTGTTTCACCGGACCGGTTAGTGGAAAAGATTGAGAACTGGATTTCTGCTAAATCCACGATTTGTGCGACGGCGTAATTATGAATCGAAATCTCTAGCTGATTATTTCCATTTGATTGAACACCCCATTGAGGCGATCTGGTTCTCAGGTCCATTTCCAGTTTCTGCAACCTGTTTCATTGCATCAAACAGATCGCGGGGCAGATCAACTGGCCCGGGCTGGCCGCGGGAAGCATCCAGGCGCCCGCGATATTGCAGTTCCATATTGCCATTGAAACCATAAAAGTCGGGTGTGCAAACGGCATCATATGCCTTGGCTAACGATTGGTCCTCATCTTGCAGATAGGGAAAAGCAAAGTCGTTGTTTTCTGCAAATAGCTTCATATTGGGGAATGAATCTTCGGGATAATCATCGGCATCATTGGAGCAAACTGCCACAAAACCGATGCCAAGGTCAGCCAAATCCCTCGCATCTCGCACGATCCGGTCAACGATCGCCTTAACATAAGGGCAATGGTTACAGATGAAGACGACAACCAGACCATTGGGGCCGGCGTGTTCAAGGATCGAGTGATCCTTGCCGTCGGTACCTGGCAGTGTTGCGTCTATTGCCTTCCATCCAAAGTCACAAATAGGTGGTATTGCTGCCATCTCAGCTTCTCCTGACGGTTACCGTGTTATCACTGCTTGGGGTAAATTCATCCACGTCTTGGTGGAACCCGTGGAATAAATGCTAACCAAATCTTAATAGCAATATTCTATTTGATAATTGTGTGGTCTTTACCCGCAATTTTTGACCCGCGAAGCGTCAAACCGGACTCCGGCTGACCCTGCGGTTCAGTACGAATGTGTATTCGTTCCTCAAGGGAGCTGCCCAAGTGCCCCGAACGTTGATTGTAAAAAGATATACAGGCGACAATCGCGCAGATGAACGCGTCAGTTGCCGTCTTTCCGGTCGTATTACCTTTAATGGGGTCTTCATAACAGATTGTGTTATCAAGGACATGTCAGTCTCCGGCTTCAGGGCCTTCATTGAATCCGACACCTGGCTGCCGAACGAATTTGAAGTCGAGTGCAAACACTTCGACAGTCCGATCAGAGCCCGGGTGCGTTGGCGATCGAAGGAACTGCTTGGTGCAGAGTATGTTTTCTAATCAGTAGCGAATGCCAAAGCCGATGTTTGTCGGCAAGTCCTGGCTGAATTGACCGCACTGTCACCTAATTTGACAATTTGGCACTGTATTTCCCAGAATATCCCGTCTAAATAACGATGGAATGTCACTTCGGGCAAGGGGCATGGCGAGCTGATCACGGCTTTGCGCCATCTTGACATACGAAGTCTATTTCCAACGCGACCACCGATGTTCTTGCATGGAAGCATGCATTGAATGAGGAACCCAGATGAATCCCTTCGTTTTCAATACGTCAAAGAGTATTCGTTTCGGCGTCGGTGCCCTTACCGAGATCGGCACTCTGGCGAGAACAGAAATTGGCAGAAAGGTAATGCTGGTCACCGATACCGGCATTGTTGCGAGCGGTATTGCCGATCGGGCAATGGCCTTGCTCAAGAAAGCTGATATCAAGGTGAATTTGTATAGTGAGGTTATCCCGGATCCGCCCGAGGCGGTCATTCTGGAAGCCACGCAAATTGCAAGAGATAACGGCGTCGAGGGGATAATCGGTCTGGGCGGCGGGTCCTCGCTCGACGTGGCAAAATTGGTGGCTCTGCTTTCAGCGGGAACCGAAACCTTGAAGGACATATACGGTGTTGGTAACGCAAAAGGCCCACGCCTGCCGCTGATCCTGGTTCCGACCACGGCAGGAACCGGTTCTGAAGTCACGCCGGTTTCAATTGTCACGACCGGAGAAAAAGAAAAGATGGGGGTGGTTTCACCGGTAATCCTGCCCGACGTGGCGCTCCTGGATCCGGAACTAACGCTCGGCCTGCCTCCTGATATTACGGCTGCCACCGGCATTGATGCGATGGTTCATGCAATTGAGGCTTATGCATCGGTAAGTCCCAACAATAATCCGATGTCGCAAATGCTGGCGAGGAATGCACTGGCACTTATCAGCCGGTCCCTTCTGACTGCGGTGGAAAGCGGCGACGTGTTGACAGCCCGTTCCCAAATGCTTCTGGGTTCAATGTT
>JBCCEP010000401.1:0-3761 GCA_039030215.1 Pseudomonadota bacterium | reverse complement strand
TATCTGCAAATGGGGCGGAATTTCCGAATGCCTTGTAGTGGCAAGAAATGTGCTTGCTGTAGGACTACGCTATTGTCCGCATTATCTCGGGGGAGGAATAGGCCTGGCAGCATCGGCACATTTGCTGTCGGCAGCAGGAGGCGACGGTTTACTGGAGGTGGATGTGAATGAAAACCCGCTTCGTGAAATCCTCGCCGGTCCGCTTCTTCCGTTAAAAGACGGAATGGTGATTATCCCGGATGCCCCAGGTCTTGGATATATTCCTGATCTAAATGCTGCGGACGAGTTCAATGTATTTCATCGCGAAGTGCGGATCGAAAATGAATAGAGTATCCCCCCGGAGCGCCATCCTCCTTCATCCCGATGACAACGTAATTTGTCTGCTTAGGGATCACCAGACCGGTGAGATTCCCCTCATTGAAGAAGCAGAAGTACCAGTCCTTCGCGAAGATGTGCCGCTTGGCCACAAGATTGCCTTGCGCGATATCGGTCAGGGCGATCTGGTGTTCAAATACGGACATGCAATCGGTGCAGCTACCCAGCACATTATTGCCGGCCAGCATGTTCATCTTCATAATCTTGCTGAACTACCGCAGGACAAGCCAGGATGAGCGATGCTGATTCAAATGGGGACTTCTTTCACGGCTATGTCAGAAAATCTGGTATGCCCGGAGTTCGCAATCACCCATTGATCATTTCCCTGAGCGGGCTGGAATACGTAGTTGCAAGAAACCTGAGCGCGCAATTCCCTGATGCCGAACTCGTCTCGACGATGTATGGCCGCGGCCATGTAGGCGAGGATCTCCGATTTCAGCGGCACATGATGACCGCACTTGGTACTCATCCAAATGTTGGTGGTGTATTGGTTTTGGCGCCAGACAGGATGATGGCCAAAGAGGTCTCGAATGCTGTAGCGAAATCGGGGAGGGAAGCTCATTCGATATCGCTGGATGATGTTGGCGAAGATGCAGCGGAGATGTTTGAGCGCGCTTCCAGAATGCTGCCAGAATTGATTTCTCAGTTGTCGACCCAGGAGCCGGTGCCGTGTCCAATCAGCCAATTGGCGGTAGCCGTAGAATGTGGGCATTCCGGTGCAAGTTCAGGCATTGTTGCAAATCCACTTGTTGGTGAATTTGCAAAATATCTGGTCGGACGCGGTGGACGCGTTCTTTTTAGCGAAACGCTTGAATGGACCGGTGCGGAAGATGTGTTGGCATCTCGAGCAATCACGTCTGAAATTGCTGACAAGATCAATCAAGCAATCAAGCGGCGGCAACAAATTGCGATATCGAACGGTCACCGGATAGGTGATGGCAATCCTGGCCCCCAAAACCACGCTGGTGGCATAACGACACTGGTTGAAAAATCTCTCGGTGCGATTGCGAAAGGGGGTGATCAATCGATCATGGGCCTATTAGGGGAGGGCGATTCATTGCCCGATGACGCTGGATTATACCTGATGGATACGCCCTGTTTTTCGCCGGAATCCATAACGTCAATGATCGCTTCAGGAGCACAAATGGTTCTGTTCACCACTGATCAGGGAAATCCGTATAGCTCAGCCATTGCACCGACAATAAAGCTCTCAGCTAATCCGGTAGCTGCGAAATTGGTCAATCAGACAGATTTTGACGCAAGCAAGGCTTTTACGGGGCACGTCACCTTAAAGTCGTTGTTGCCGGATCTTTCGGAACTGGTATGCGCGATCGCCTCGGGCAGACGAACAAAGGCGGAATTGGCAAATTTTGGTGCCGAAGCAATTTCCCGCCTGGGGCCATCCATCTAGCGTTTCAGGAACTTACCTACAAAATTGCCCAGTACTAGCGCGCCAATCCTGGCGATTTGCCATCCGGCATATCCCAACGATAGGTTTCTGCCGGCTTCGTCTCCTGTGCCCAGTTTCGCATGATTTGATTGTCCCTTTGGCGTTCGTTGATTTCTGTCAGGACTTCTTCCGGATCCCAGTCACTTTTCAGGCGCGACATCAGGCGGTTCAAGGCTGGTTTGTATTCCGGATTTTCCGAAAGGTCTGTGAGTTCATCAGGATCACTTTCCAGATCAAACAGTTGCGGTGGAAAGCCGTGATAATAGTTGAGCTTGTATCGGCCTTCGCGCATCATCCGCTGGACCACTGGTTCGGCTGTCGGAATCGGATCTGTCTCGGTGGCGCAATATTCCGAGAAAGCTACGTCTTCCCACTTGGCAGATGCTTCGCGCGCCACTGGCAGCAGGCTGCGCCCATATTTGTTCCAGGGCGCTTGGGCCGCTTCGCATATGGTTGCAGGAATATTCGTCAGATCGAAAACCTGAGTTCGGCGTTCGCCAGCTGGCACTTCGCCTGGCCACCGCATCATGAAGGGTATGCGTGCCGATTCATCATAAAAGGTATGCTTCCAGAACAGTCCACGTTCGCCAAGGTGATCGCCGTGATCGGAGCTGTAAATTACCAATGTGTCGTCGGCCAACCCCGACGCCGAAAGTTCATCAAGTACATCCCCGATTAGCCCATCAAGCCTGCGTACCATACCCCAATAGGCCTGGCGTGAACGCCGGGCCTCTTCGGGATCAATTTCAATGATATCCCTCTCACGGCGCCAGCGGGCAAACCATGGATGAATTTCATCAACCGATTGTGCATCAAGCCGGACATCCGGCACCTTCCCATCGACAGCTTCATAATCTTCAGGGTCGGCAACATAGGGTGGATGCGGCAGCATGAATCCGATAGTGAGCAGGAACGGCTGGGGATCGCCATTTTTCCTTGCTGCGCCGGTATCTCGTAACCAATTGACAGCGGCCGCCGCCGTGTCGCGGTCTTTCAAGTCATAGGCATTAGTACCTGCGCCGGACTTCTCGATGCTTACTCTGTTGGGTCCTGGGGCGCCTTCCAGTTCACCGTGATTGAACGTCGGATTGCCAGGCCAGTTTGCAGAATGGTCCCCGACCAACCGCTCACTGAAACCATGAGTCTGGTCGCAGCCGATATAGTGCATTCGTCCGATGAGAGCCGTGCGATATCCGGCCGCGCCCAATGCATGTGCAAAGGTTGGAGTGCCCGAATTGAGCACATCCGTGTTAAGCCAACAACGGTTTTCGTGCGGTTGACGTCCAGTCAACAATGACATTCGGCTCGGAAGACATATTGGCGACGGGCAATAACCATTTTCAAAGACAGTGCCCTCAGATGCCAACCTGTCCAGATTCGGTGTCATGCCGGATACGTCACCATAACAACCGACGGCACTTTGGGCATGTTGATCTGAAAGAATGAACAGAATGTTGGGCTGGGGCTTGGTCATGACAAGTGCCTTTATTGATATGAACCACATTGACATCATGGTCTGGGCGCGTCCAGAAGGGCCTGCAAATTTACAATTGCCATCCAGCGGTAATGCGGTGGAGCTGACCGGTGCGAGTCCGCTTGAGGAGCATCTCATCAGTCTGCGTTCTAAACTATGTCACTCTTAACGCGCGCCATCGGTCTGGACAGCCAGCCAGTAAGTTGCTTGAGTTGCCGAGTAAGAGAAGGGGACCAGATTGGCGTCACAATATATCGAGATCAGCGACCGAATCCGCGAAGACATTGTAAATGGAAGGTTTTCCGGCGGCGCACGATTGAAACTTGCAGAACTCGCCGAATTATATTCGACCAGCCACATGCCAATTCGCGAGGCATTGCGGATTCTCAACGGCCAGGGTCTGGTGGAATTCACACCCAATAGCGGCATGCGCGTACGCGAGGTCGGCATGGATTTCATGAC
>JBCCEP010000400.1:0-3770 GCA_039030215.1 Pseudomonadota bacterium | reverse complement strand
CGTTGAAGTCACGCCATTAGCACTTGATCTTGCTGTAGCAGCAGTCGTCGTAGAATTTGCGGAGAGTATCCGGAAGGAAATTCGGCCAGACATGCTTGTTGCCAATGCGGGCGGGCCGCCGCCGTCGGTTTCGACAGGTGTTGATCTGGAAGTCTGGCAGCGATCTGCGCAAATGCTCCTGTTTTCAATCATCAAGATCGCCGAGGCAGTAGTGGAACCCATGCGCTCCAGGGGTTGGGGCCGGATCCTGGCAATTGGGTCATCCGGGGTCATTCAACCCATTCCAAATTTGGCCGTTTCAAATACCATTCGTGGGGCAGTCGCCGGATTCTGCAAAACGCTTGCCGCAGAAGTCGCCAGCGATGGCATTACGGTGAACATGATACTTCCCGGCAAGATTGATACCGCCAGGGTCGGGCAGCTAGATACCGCTAGAGCGGAGCGGGAAGGCAAGACACTTGAACAGGTGCGCAGCGAAATTGCGGCATCCTTGCCGATCAAGCGTTACGGCAAGCCAGAGGAATTCGGAGCCGTTGCCACGTTTCTGCTTTCCGATCCTGCAGGCTATGTCACCGGTCAGATGACGCGGGTTGATGGTGGAATGATCCGGAGCATCTGAGGCAATGTCCAGCCATAAACCCGCCTTGCCCGCCAAGAACAACAGCAACCATCGCCATGGTGGGCAAATCCTCGCCGATCAGTTGGCAATTCTTGGTGCGGAGAAAGTCTTCTGCGTGCCCGGAGAGAGCTTTCTTGGTCTGCTTGACGGCCTTTACGATCATCAAGACAAGATTGATGTGATTACCTGCCGTCATGAGGCCGGCGCCTCAAACATGGCCGACGCCTATGCGAAGCTTACGGGAAAACCAGGCATATGCGCGGTGACCCGCGGACCCGGTGCAACCAACGCCTCAAACGGTATCCATACGGCCTTTCAGGATAGTTCGCCGATGATTGTTTTGATCGGTCAGGTAGCGACATCGATGATTGATCGCGAGGCGTTCCAGGAGATGGATTACCGTCGCGTTTTCGGTGAAATGGCAAAATGGGTTGCGCAGATCGATGATGTTGAACGCATCCCAGAATATCTGTCCCATGCCTGGCATGTTGCCTTGTCGGGCCGACCCGGTCCGGTCGTACTAGCCCTTCCCGAAGATGTTCTTTCCCGGACAGCCGAAGTCAGGGATTTGCGCCCGGTGGAAATCGGCCAAAGCGCGCCGGATTCTTCGGCGATGGAACAACTCAGTAAGATGATTGACGAGGCGAACAAACCGCTTCTTGTCATCGGAGGACCTGGCTGGAATGCCGAGGCGGCCAAACTTGTAGAGAAAGTTGCCGAACGCTTTGACCTGCCGGTGGCCACAACGTTCCGCTGCCAGGACTATATTGACAATGCCCACCCCAACTATGCTGGCGTAATTGGTATCGCGCCCCTGCCGGAATTGCGCCGTAAGCTGAATGAAGAGGTGGATCTGGCGATCGTCATCGGCAGCCGTCTGGGTGAGATGACGACGCAGGGCTATTCGCTGATCGACATACCGATCCCGCAAATGCGTTTTGTCCATGTTCATCCGGGTTCTGAACAACTGGGCCATGTCTATTCGCCTGATTTGTCGATTGTTTCATCGCCCGAAAATTTCCTCACCGCCATGCTGGAACTACCGGATAGTGCCGGCGACAGGCGCGAATGGACAGCAGGCTTTCACCCCGCCTACGAACAGTATCTGGAACCCACAGTAGTACCGGGCGCGCTTAACATGGCTTCAGTTATCAAACACTTCTCGCAGTCCCTGCCCGACGACACGATCTATACGAACGGCGCTGGCAATTACTCGGTCTGGCTGCATCGATTCCATGCCCATAGGCAGTTTCGTACCCAGCTTGCGCCGACGAGCGGTTCCATGGGTTACTCGGTCCCCGCCGCGATTGCGGCCAAGCTGCAGCACCCGGATCGTTTCGTGGTCAGCGTTGCCGGTGATGGATGCTTTCTGATGACAGCGCAGGAACTGGCCACTGCCAAACGCTACAAGCTGCCGATCATCTATCTCGTCGTAAACAACGGCATGTACGGAACGATCCGCATGCATCAGGAACGCACCTATCCCGATCATGTTATCGGCACCGATCTTACCAATCCCGATTTTGTTGCTTATGCCGGTGCATTCGGAATCCCCGGTGAGGTCGTCACGAGCGACGATCAGATCGCCGATGCCCTGTCCCGGGCCAGATCTTCCGGCGAAGGTTACCTCATCGAGCTGAGGGTCGACCCCGAAGCGCTTACTCCCACCCAGTCGCTTTCAGCTGCACGCAAGCAGGGTGAAGCGGCGCAATCCAGCTAGGCCCATGATTGTCGAAGAACGAATTTACACACTGCAAATCGGAGAAGTACCGCAATATCTCAACTTGTACGAGACAGAAGGGTTGGCGATCCAACGCAGAATACTCGGACGTATGGTAGGCTACTTTTCAACCGAAATTGGCCCGCAGCATCAAATCGTCCATCTATGGGCCTATCGCGACATGCAGGAGCGCACTGAACGTCGCGCCCGCCTGATAAATGATCCGGGCTGGAAGGAATATGTTAAAAAGACGCGGCCCCTGCAAATCTCCCAGGAGAACAAGATTTTGATACCGGCGCCATTCAGCCCCTGGGCAAATGACGATCCTGCCCTCGATATGGCCGCAGATAAATAATCGGAGAATACTGATGATTGATTTATATACCTGGACGACGCCAAACGGTCGAAAAGTATCGATCCTTCTAGAGGAACTCGGCATCGACTATGAAGTCCATCCAATCAATATCAGTCAGGGCGATCAGAATACTCCTGAATTCCTGAAGATCGGTCCAAATAACAAGATCCCGGCAATTGTGGATCGCGACACCGGCATGTCACTCATGGAATCAGGCGCAATACTCTGGTACCTGGCCGACAAACACGGAAAATTTCTACCTGAAGATCCGCAAGAGCGGATCAAGGTGATGGAGTGGCTGATGTGGCAGATGGGTGGCCTTGGCCCGATGGCCGGACAGGCGCACCATTTCCTGCATTTCAACCCGGACAAGGCCGAATATGCCAATGAACGTTATGCCGCAGAGGCAAAGCGCCTCTACGGTGTCCTGGAAAAACAGCTGGAGGGTCGTGATTACATCTGCGGTGAATATTCCATTGCGGACATGGCATGCTGGCCGTGGATTTCCCGGCATGAATGGCAAGGGATAAATCTAGCGGATTATCCGAACATACGTGCCTGGTACAAGCGTCTACTGGCCAGGCCTGCAGTGCAGAAGGGATACCATGTCCCGAAAGTGATGGGTGAAATTCCGGAAGGTTGATGAAACTCGCACTTAATTGCCGGTGACGCTATCGACTGTGCCGAACATGTCGGCCAGTTGCTGACTTGTCTCGGCGCTGAGCGGGCCGGACTGGATGGAAACCAGATTGTCTTCGAGGTGGGCCGGGCTTCCGGTTCCGGTAAGCACTACATGCGAACCGGGTTCATGGCGGCAAAATCTGTAAGCCGCTTCAATGACGCTTCCGGCGGCCCCGTTGTCAACAATGAAGCCTAACGGATCATTCCGACTGACAATGTCGCCATCAACCTGACCTTCTGCAATCAGGCCGGAGACGATTTCGCGCAGCGCTTCAGGATTTGCCAGTGCCCGCCGCACTGCAAACATGATGAGACTGCCGATGTCCTTTTCTGCCAATATAGGAAATACGGTGTGTCGGGCTGAGGGATTGATCATGTTGAATCCGGTCATGACG
>JBCCEP010000399.1:0-3778 GCA_039030215.1 Pseudomonadota bacterium | reverse complement strand
TGATGCCCGAACCCTCCTCAAGCTTGATGTCCTTTACAAGATCATGTTCGATGAAAAGCCCGCCTGCAATCTGAAGCGATTTTTCAAGACTGACAGGGCCGCCCAGCCTGTGGGCACCGATCTGAAGGAAGATCTGGTTCGCGATGTAGTTGTTTGAACCGATAAGCATCAGCTTGACCAATTCGGCCAGATCGCGGGATTGACGATGGACATATACAGGCTCCAGGTCTCCTGGAACAGAACCGATTGACACATCCCCTTCAACGCTTCCACCAGCCTTTGCAATAAATTCGGCAATCAGTTCGCCGGCATATCTAGCACCCACGGAAAGATCATCCTGTGGCAGGCTTATCCGACCTCGACCAGAGGGTCCGCGTGAACGAAACTGTTCGACCGCCAGTGGCGTTATCGGCGTTTGCTTTTCCGCAGATGTTACTTTCTTGCCGGAGCGCCTTGCATAGATTGTGTTGAAGTTGGCAGCGAGCGCTGAATTCGGTGCGTTGTAAGACTCGCTATCTTCCTTGATGCCCGGGACACGGAGAGTCTCGGGAAAATGACTTGTGTCAACGACGAGTTTCTTGAACGGCTCCTTTCCAGCTGCCTCAACGAGGTTTTCTGCGAGTATTGCCAGTTCTTCAGAGACCAGGAACGGATCCCCTCCCCCACGTACATAAAGGACCCGGTCATCGTCAATGAACAGGCTGGTCTCAAAGCGATAGTCACCACCCAACACCTCCATTGCCAGCCATGCCGTAACGATTTTGGCGACAGAAGCGGGGCTAAATGACTTGTCGACATTTTGAGCGACCAACTCATTGCCCTCCGAGTCGACCACCAGCACTGAGCCAGACGGTGCGATGGCGGCAACTTTCTTCTTGATGTCAGCAAAAGACTGGGCAGTTAGTAAAAACAGTGCGCACGCGACAGTCAGCAGACGAAACCACATGATATATCCATTCTTGATGCAGGGCTTGCAGGCATAATTAGGCAATGTACAAGTTAAGGAAAGACCAATTTCAGACTGTGGCGTGATTGCGGTTTGACCGCAAGTGCGATTGGCGTAAATGAAAGGTGGCAGTCAGCATGTGGTTGTCAAAATTGATTGTCGGCGTTTTGATTGCCTATTTCGGCATTGTTGCCCTGGCATTTGTGATGCAAAATCGCATGCTTTTTCCGGCCCAGCTTGCTTCCAGCCAGAAGCATCATGGAGAAGGACCGGGTGATGTTCTGCAACTTGTCACCCCCGACGGTGTACATCTCAAAGGTGTGCACATTGCAGCTGCTAAAGAGCAAGACACAGAAAAGCCGATCGTCCTGGGTTTCGGCGGTAATGCCTGGAATGGCGAAGTCGCGGCGAACTATCTTCACGCTTTGTATCCGGAGAATGATGTCGTTGTCTTTCACTATCGCGGATATGCGCCGAGCAGCGGTAAACCTACCGCCACAGACCTGCTATCGGATTCCGTGCTCGTCTTCGACTTTCTCGAGAACCGGTTTGGCAGCCGGCCGGTCGTCGGCGTCGGCTTCAGTATCGGTACGGGGGTGGCCGCCCATCTGGCCGCAAATCGTCAACTTGCGGGACTGATATTGGTCACGCCGTTTGATTCACTGAGAGAGCTTGCTGTCAACCACTTCCCCTGGCTGCCGGTAAGGTGGCTGTTTCGTCATGACATGGAACCGGCAAGCGAGTTGAGCAACCTTTCTACACCGGTGGCCATCATTGCCGCTGAAAATGACAATATCGTCTTTCCGAACCGGACCGCAGCATTGCGTCAGCAGGTCGGGAATATCGTTCTGGATCAGACAATCGCCAATGCCGACCATAACGATATCTATGATCGCGCAGAATTTCGTGAGGCCATGGCCGAGGCGATGGCGCTGGTGTCAAGTAAGGGCAGATAGAAATTTTGTAGTTTTACTCACGATCGGCAGCTACAACCCGCTTGACTAACAACGGTTGCAGACCGATTATTCGCAAGTCGATCAGCTTGTTGGGTGTGCGGCAGATGGCCATCAGAAATGAGTGATGTTTCAGAAAATGATATTGGTGGCCTCCCCTGGCCGGATGCATATGAAAATTTGCATTCGCTGATTGCTGACCAATGGGGTGTCGGTGACGAGCTTTATCTGACCCGCCAGTTGGGCCATGGGAAATCCGGTGCGCTCGTTTATCTCGCCGATGTCACCAGCGAAAACTATGCCGGCCAGGCAATCCTCAAACTTGATCAGGCGCCTGACCCGGAACAGCAGGAAAAATCGGAAGCAGATCGTCATATTCAAGCCGCCGAGGCGGAACCCGATTTTGCCGAACGGCATCTGCCAAAGGTTGTCTATACGGCCCATGACGGAAAAAGTCTGGCTATTCTTTCGACAGTTGCCGCGCGAGGCCTGGAGTTTGTAGTGCCATGGGAGCTTTGTGATCATGATCGGCAAGTCGACGTTGCCAAACGATTGTCCCGTGCCCTGCTGGAAGACTGGAACCGATCGGCGCCGTTGGCATCAGGCCTGCAATCACCTCAAACACTTTTACGCGGATGGCTAGGCCACCGGCTTGATGCAAAATATGGCCGACTTCGCTCTGATGTAGCCGAAATTCTGGACCTATCTCCAGAAGAACCAAGCTTTCTGTTTGAAGGACAATGGTATCCCAATCCAATAGCGTTTGCGATTGCTTCTTTAGAGGCTGATGATCAATTGAAACTGCGTGCGCTTATTGGCCATATCCACGGAGACTTGAACGGATTCAACGTTCTTGTGGGCAAGACCGGAGCAAACAGGGATCAGTATTTTCTGATCGATATGGCCTTTTATGAAACTCGGCAGTATCTGTTTTTCGATCACGCTTATTTCTCGTTGAGCTATCTTTTGGGTGCCCGCAGCCAAACGTCACCGGCACAATGGTACAATATTTTAGAGGCGCTCTGCCCGTATGATCATCTCAAGTCTAATATAGGTTTGAAGGGAGATGATGTCGGACTGGTTACGTTACTGCAGAATGTTCGCCAAGAGGTATTCAACTGGGTTGATCGATACCAAACCAACAGGTTTTCCTATATGGACAGCCAGTTTCAGCTTGCGCAGGTCGCTGCTGGTTTGAACTTCGCTAACAAAAGAATAGATGACCGTCTCAGGCGATATTCATTCATTTATTCCGCTGCTGCGCTCAAAGACTATATTCGACTGCACAATGTCGACTGGCCAATGCATGGACCGCCAATTCAACTTGAAGGCCGGCCTAAAAAACCACCTGCGCCCTCACAATCTGCAGAAAAGCCTGTTTCTGAAGATTTTGCGGACGATGAAAATCCGCCATTGCCCGAAAAACCGGCGATTGCTGTTCTTGCACTGGAAAACCAGAGCGGTGATGCCGAGCAGGAAATCTTTGCAGACGGTATGACTGATGAAATCATCATGGAGCTTGCGCGGGTTGACTGGTTGATGGTGATTTCACGCGGTTCGTCTTTCTCCTATAAGGGCAAGTCCATCGACGCAAAGCAGGTAGGCAAGGAGTTGGGCGTACACTACCTGGTTCAAGGCGCTGTTCGTAAATCGGGAAATCGGGTTCGAGTCGCTGCGCAACTTGTCGACACGCTGTCAGGCGAGCAGCTTTGGTCAGACCGCTTCGATCGCAATTTGGATGACTTGTTTGAACTTCAGGATGAAGTCGCCCGTGCGATTGTTGCCAACATTGAAACAAGACTCAAACAAGCGGAACGCGAGCAGGCCAAGCGCAAGGCCGGGAATGTGACACTGTGGGAAGCGTTTCAAAGGGCAATGT
>JBCCEP010000398.1:0-3781 GCA_039030215.1 Pseudomonadota bacterium | reverse complement strand
GTTCCTGCCTGACCTTTCGAATAGATCGCGGAGTCAGCGGATGCGAAGTAAACAGCTATGAGATTTCGTGCCAGAACCTGTTATCAATGCTCTAGCATCGACCAAAGCTTGCGCTTGATCGCAAGAAATTCCTCGGTCAGCCGCATCTCGTCGGTTCGTGGTCGCGGCAGTGAAACCTTTTCCACATGATGTATACGGCCGGGCCGGGCTGACATGACGATAATACTGTCGGACAGAAATATAGCTTCCTCCAGATCATGTGTGACGAATATGACGGTCTTCTTGGTCTCACGCCACGTCTCCAGCAAATCCGCCTGTAGACGTTCCTTGGTCTGCGCGTCCAGCGCGCCAAACGGTTCGTCCATCAACAAGATATCGGGATTGTTTGCATAGACACGTCCAATATCGACGCGTTTACGCATTCCGCCCGACAGTTCGCGTGGCCACCGGTCTTCAAAGCCCTTGAGGCCTACTGCTTCAACCCATTTTGCCTCGATTTCGGCCTGTTCGGCCTTGCTGGCACCACGCAAGCGCGGCCCGTATGAGATGTTTCGAGATACCGTCATCCACGGGAAAACGGCATCCTGTTGAAACACCATTCCCCTGCGCCGATCTGTTCCCTGGATAATGTCGCCGTCCAGCCTCATCTCACCATCGGATGGGTCAAAGAGACCGGCCATCATTTTGAGCAGGGTCGACTTGCCGCAACCTGATGTCCCAATAATGCAGTTGAAACTACCGGACTCAAAGGTGAGGTTGATATCTTCCAGAACGGTAAGGGCCCCTTCAGTGCCCTTACCAAATGTGTGGGTCAGGTTATCTACGATGATTTCGGGCATTATTCTCGTGCCTCCGACCATTGCATCAGCCGTGCTTGGATCTTCCGGAAAATGCGGTCCATGATGAATGCACAGGTACCGATGATGATGATGATCATCATGACCTGATCCGTGAGGAAATACCGCCGTCCCTCCTGAAGCAGGAAGCCGAGACCGTTCTGGGCTGCCAACAGTTCGGAGGCGACCAGTGTTGTCCAGGCTGCTGCAAGGGCGATGCGATATCCGGTGATGATAAAGGGCGTAGCAGCCGGTACTGCGACTGTGCGAAAGACCTGAAAACGGTTCGCACCCATTGTGGAAGCTGCATCAACATATACCTGCGGTACGTTTTTCATGCCGGCGATGACATTGACGACACACACCATGAAGCAGGCGATCGTAATGATCAGAACTCGGCTGAATTCCTCGATCCCGAACCAGATAATGATAATCGGTATATATGCCAGTGGCGGAATGGGACGAACTGCCTCGATCAATGGGTCAAACAGATATTCGATAATCTTGTACCAACCGACCAGGCATCCCAGTATCAACGCCAATGTCGTGCCAATGAAGAACCCCATGGAGATGCGAAACAGGCTTGCCCCAAGCGCGGTCAGCAGGCTACCGCTTTCTAGGTTGACCCAGAACGAATTCACAATATCCGAGATCGGCGGCAACAGAGCCGGGTTGTTGTCCGGCAGGTTGGTAACCCAGATATAGATTGCAAAAACCGTTGCTACCGACAGGGCGCCCAGAACTACGCGCCCTGTTAGCAATTTTCCAAGATCGTCCATGGTGATCAGATCAGGTTGATGATTTGATCGGAGACGAGCGCTTCAATATCCGGCATGCCGCCGATCCGGTCATTGGCCACCAGGAATCTTGACTGGACATCAAGTGCGTTGTTGAGAATGCCCCTGGCATAGACGTCCTTGATTTCCTCGGTATTGAAATAGAAATAGCCATTCAGCAGCGGCTCGACATCGGCGGGGGTGACACCTGCGCGGCCAAGACCTTCCTGCCAGGCAACCATGCGATTGACTACCTCAGCGTTGTCGTCTCGCAACATGCCCACCGCCTGATCATGAAATGCCGCGACGGCCAGTTTCAGCGCTTCCTGCTTTTCGTCAATCACCGGTTGGGTCGACATGAACACGTCCATGATGCTCGGACGTTTGTCGATTGGCAGTTTCGAACCGTCGACCAGCATGGTCGCGCCGGGCAGGGCATCGAAAATCAGCTTGCGCGACGTGGCCAGTGGCACGGTTGCGTCAACCGCGCCGGCAATCATGGCTGCCTGTCCGTCGATTGGCTCCATGTTGATGCGCTTGAAGTCCATGTCTTCCAGACCATTGGCCTTGAGCGCAACATCGAGGAAAAAGTCAAAATTTGATCCTGAAGTCACTGCAACGCGCTTGCCTTCCAGGTCGGACAATTTCTCCAACCCAGGCTGACCGACAATGGTGAATAGGCCGCTTGCATCACCACAGATTGAGATTTCGCGGAAGTCGGCCACCTTGCGATACATGGCGGCAAGCGGGGGAACAGATCCGACGGTAATTGCCTCAACCGAGCCGCCTACCATGGCCTCAATAGCTGGTGGTCCAGACGGGAAAACGCTGAACTCCATATCAAGACCGGGTGCAAATCCCTGATCCTGGACCAGCCAGTAAAGTCCGAAAGAGTAAGCTGGAATGATACCAATCTTCAGCTTCTCATTGGCTGCATGAGCCTTTCCCATGAAGAAATTGGGCGTGGCCAGCGCTGCGCCTGCTGCAGCAGTGGTACCGAGAAAATTCCGGCGTGTGATTTTCGTGACAGTTTTTGACATGATAGCTCCTCCAATCAGTTATCATTCCTGAAAAATTCTACTTCCTTGACATAAATCGAACCTGTTCCTACAGCGCTTCGGCCTTGACCAGTGAATGCACGTCATCGACCCGCGCAGCATCAAGATGTGCTTCCGTGATACCGAATTCCTGACCCATGATTTCCTCAATGCCGCCGACCAGTGCCAGAGCGTCGAGCCCATAAAAACGCATCAGATAGGGGCGGGAACCGCCATGCGCATAGGTGTCCTTCAACCCAAGTCTGACCAGACGCTTGCCGATGCCGGCTTCCGCCATTGTTTCGGCGACGAGCGAACCAATACCCCCATCGACCACATGGTTTTCAAGGGTCACTACACCATGCTTTACGCTGGCGATATGATCGAGCAATGCATCTGAATCAAACGGCTTTATCGTGTGCAGGTGCAGGTGGCGAATGGAAAGCCCCGCTTTTGCGAAGGCTGCCCGTGCACGCATTGCCTCTTCGGTGCAGATGCCGGAAGTGACCACGAGTACGTCGGTACCATCACTGAGTTCCCGCATTTCGCCGACTTTTATTGGCGTATCAAACAGCCGCGGTACCGAACCGCGCAAAACACGGCACCAGACCGGACCGTCAATACTGTCTGCTGCTTCACAGATCGACTCCACCTCCGTGGCGTCACCGGTCTCCAGGACGGTCATGTTCGGAATCGACCGCATGACAGAGATGTCCTCGATCGACTGGTGTGTCATACCGCCCGGAGTGGTGACGCCCGGGAGGAAACCCATCAGGCGGACCTTGCGCCTCGGATAGGCTACGGAGGCCATGAGCTGGTCGTAGGGTCGCCGATACATGAAGACGCCGAATGTATGGATAAACGGCCTGTATCCTGCCAGTCCCAATCCGCCCGCAAAACTCATCATGTTTTGCTCGGCCATGCCAAGCGAAAGAAACTGATCGGGATGCCGGTCCCGAAATCCGTCGACTTCGCAAGATGAGGTCAAGTCTGCGGAAAGGCACAAGACCTCAGGATGCGCGACGGCGTATTTTTCGAAGGCGGTCGCATATGGGCGGCTGACCATTTCAACCATGGCTAAGTTCCTCAGTGCACATAATCTATCGGGTCAATGCCAAGATCGGCGGCAATT
>JBCCEP010000397.1:0-3796 GCA_039030215.1 Pseudomonadota bacterium | reverse complement strand
CTGGCAGATCTTCTCGGTGAAATGAGTGTCAGCCGGGCCGCCAGTGAGGCTGCTGCAATTACCGGACTTCCTAAGCGCGAACTCTATCAGCTGGCTTTGGAATTGGCGCAGGACAGAAATTCGACGAATACCGGGAACAATGGCGAATAGGACATCTACCCGCAGGAAGCGGCGCTTCGCGCTTGCCCGCGGCGCCCGGGGCGAGTGGCTGGCAGCGCTGTTTCTCAGATTGAAAGGCTATTCAATCGAGGACCGGAACTTTCGGTGCAAATCGGGTGAAATAGACATTGTTGCCCGCAAGGGCAACCAGATCATATTTGTCGAGGTCAAGGCACGCCCCAGTGAACAAGAGGCTTTGGACTCGGTCAGCTTCCAGGCGCAACGGCGCATTGCGAACGCTGCGAATGTCTGGATATCACGACGAAGGGATTACGACCGTCTGTCCTGGCAATTCGACGTCATTGCCATTGTTCCAGGCCGCTGGCCACGTCATTTCCAGCAGGCCTTTTGATGAACCAATTCGATATGCAGTTTTTCCATTGCAAAAACCGCTCCGGGCCCATTAATAGGCGAAGCACGCGCTGGCAGCGCTCAAATTCAGGTGAGACGGTTACATGGCATTGAAAATCGGCGTCCAGATGGACCATATTTCCGGCATTGATATCAGCGGGGATACAACGTTCGCGCTTTGCCTGGAGGCTAAGGCAAGGGGACATGAGCTTTTTCACTGGACCCCGGATCGACTGCAGATGCGCGGTTCAACCGTTTCTGCTGCCATTGAACGGCTTCAGGTCAATGATGTCATTGGTGAACACTTCATTCTTGGCGAACCCGTTCATACCGATCTTTCGGAACTGGACGTCGTGTTGCTACGTCAGGACCCGCCCTTCGACATGGCCTATATAACCACGACCCATATTCTCGAGCGAATCCACCCCGATACGCTGGTTGTCAACGATCCTGCTTCGGTAAGAAATGCGCCTGAGAAGATACTGGTCACCGAGTTTCCGGACCTGATGCCCGAAACCCTGATCACTCGGGATTTTGAAGCCATCCGCGACTTCCGGCGGGAATTCGGCGACATCATCGTCAAACCGCTCTACGGCAATGGCGGTGCTGGCGTCTTCCGGATTGGCGAGGCGGACCAGAATCTCTCATCCCTGCTGGAAATGTTTGAGAGCATGTCTCGCGAACCCTTGATCGCGCAACGTTATCTGTCGCAGGTTCGTGATGGCGATAAGCGGATCATACTTGTCGATGGCGAGGCCGTAGGCGCAATCAATCGAATTCCGCCCGACGGCGACGCCCGTTCAAACATGCATATTGGCGGTGTGGCAAAACCGACCGAATTGACCGATCGCGAGCGCGAGGTTTGCGAGGCGATAGGCCCGGTGCTGAAAGAGCACGGCTTCATCTTCGTCGGAATAGACGTCATTGGGGGGTTGCTGACCGAGATCAACGTCACCTCGCCGACAGGTGTTCGCGAGGTAAAGCGCTTTTCGGGAACCGACATCGCTGCCCTGGTATTTGACGCAATCGAAAGCCGTTTCTGACAGACCTAAATTAGCACACAGTAACGTTCACTTTATGTTCTTGCTGCATGTGAGTGAAGCTGCTATGCTTATCCCGGGTAAGTTGTAGCAGCATCGCTGATGCGGGGGTTCGGCATGGTTGCCAGGGTAAAAACTGTAGCTTTTCAGGGCATTGAGGCGGTACCAGTCGATGTCCAGGTCATGATTCAACCAGGTCAGCAGGCAATGAGCATTGTTGGCCTTCCGGACAAGGCAGTTGCCGAAAGCCGCGAAAGGGTGCGTGCTGCACTGCATGCCTCGGGATTGTCGATCCCGCCCAAGCGCGTAACCGTTAACCTGGCGCCGGCGGATCTGCCGAAGGAAGGCAGCCATTACGATCTGCCGATTGCCCTATGCCTGATGGCTGCGCTTGGCGCTGTACCCGCCGATGTGCTGGAGGATTTCGTCGTAATCGGCGAACTTTCGCTGGACGGGACATTGACAAGCGTGGCTGGTGCATTGCCTGCCGCCATTGGCGCAAATTCACTTGGAAGGGGATTGATTTGCCCCTCCGAGAGCGGCCCCGAAGCAGCCTGGGCGGGTGCCGATATCGATATTCTTGCACCGATCAGCCTTATCTCGCTTGCCAATCATTTTCGCGGAACGCAGGTGCTGTCGCGGCCCGAAGCCGCTGTTCATGTTCCTGACGGCAATTTACCCGACCTTGCCGATATCAAGGGGCAGGAAACCGCAAAACGCGCTTTGGAGATCGCCGCTGCAGGTGGTCACAATCTATTGTTTATTGGGCCACCAGGATCCGGAAAATCAATGCTGGCAGCACGTCTGCCGGGGATTTTGCCGGCACTTTCACCGCGGGAACTGCTGGAAGTCTCGATGATTTCGTCGATTGCGGGCGAGCTTGCTGGCGGAAAACTATCCCAAAACAGGCCATTTCGCGCCCCGCATCATTCTGCCTCCATGGCTGCAATGGTCGGCGGCGGCATCAGGGCTCGGCCCGGTGAGGTTTCCCTTGCCCATAATGGTGTTCTGTTTCTCGACGAACTACCGGAATTTACCCCGCAGGTACTCGATTCCCTGCGCCAGCCACTGGAATCAGGTGAAACAATCATAGCGAGAGCAAATCATCGCATTGCCTATCCGTCCAGATTTCAGCTGATTGCAGCAATGAACCCCTGCCGGTGTGGCATGGCGGGTGAGCCGGGTCATGTTTGCCGTCGCGGTGCACGCTGTGCAACGGACTATCAATCCCGGATTTCCGGGCCATTTCTGGATAGGGTCGATATGCGCATCGAGGTACCTGCGATCTCCGCAACGGACATGATCGCCCCGGCACCATCTGAAGCAAGTTCCATCGTGGCCAAGCGGGTGTCCGCGGCGCGCGCCTTGCAGACCGCCAGATTTGAGGAAGCAGGTAAGTCTTGCACGACCAATGCCGGCGCCTCCAATAACGATATTGAACTTTATTCCCAACCAGATGAACCAGGCGCGCAGCTCCTGAAGGATGCGGCTGAAACCATGCGTTTTTCAGCGCGCGCCTATCATCGAATCTTGAAGGTCGCACGCACCATTGCTGATCTGGACGGTGCCGCAACTGTGGGTCGTGTCCACATTGCCGAGGCGATTGCCTATCGAATGGCAGGAAACGGTCTGCAGGCCGCAGCCTGACCCGGATTTGACGTGTTGGTAAATCGCAACGGTTTCTAAACCGCATTCTGACATCATGGTGCCGAGATCAAGACCCCTATCGGTTAAATGCGTTGGTTCAAAGAATTCGCCATGGCTAGAAGTCACAAATCAGCCAGTTCAGACATCGTTATGGATGTTTGCGAACCAGGAAATCTGGCAGGTGAAGCCGTGCGCGGGGGAGCTGAAAGAGCGGCGGCATCAGATGCAGCCGTTTCAAGCGGCAAAAAGACACGTTCTGAAACTGACAACCGCCCCGCAACTGGGTTAGGTCGCTTGTTTCGGGATATGACGCGATCCTCCATCGCATTGTTGATTTTAGCGGTTTTGATGTCGCTGCTGGCGTTTTTTCTGATCTTTTACGGTAGTTCAGGCGGATATGCGTTCCTTGCGGTCTCGGCATTCCTGTTGGCAATGGCTGGAATGATCCGTGCCCATGCTGCAAGTACTGGATATCGCAAGGAAGCGCTTCGGCTTCCGGGTGCCCTGGAAGAGTTGGAAGACAAGACCTGGGAGCTTCGCGAACGTGCAGAACGGTATCGTTCCATGGCAGAGGCGTTTGGTGATCTCGTCATGCATCG
>JBCCEP010000396.1:0-3798 GCA_039030215.1 Pseudomonadota bacterium | reverse complement strand
CTGAAGAGACCACCGGTAAGATCGGTTCGGGAACTGCAAATGTGCTGGTCTTGAAAGCCGGCGATGAGGCCGGCGGGGTCGCCGGGCGTATCAATGAATTTGATGCCGTCTTTATTGATTTTCCTGCTTTCAGCGATGGTCGAGGTTTTTCCACCGCCAGGGTCTTGCGGGACAAATATGGTTTTACCGGACAAATCCGCGCTCGCGGCAAGTTCATCCTCGATCAAATCCCGTTAATGCTCCGGGTCGGTTTTGATCATTTCGAAATTTCCCACGAGCCGACGATCGAAAGGCTGGAAAATAACGAACTTTCCGGAATTTCCCTTTACATGCAACCAGCAATTGGACCCGAGAAAAGAGCCGGCGAAAGAGCCTGGGCGCGCCGCGCCAACGGCTGACTCTAATGACTTTCACGTTCGTGGCCGCTTATTTTCTTCCTCATATGCTGGATGATCGCATCTGACACGACACGGATACGTTCCAGCTTGGCATAGTCTTCATGGACGATGAACCAGAATGACCGGGTAAAGGAAATCTCGTCAGGCAAAACCCTGACAAGCTGGTCATACTGCGCTGCCATGAAGTCATGCAGGATGCAAACGCCACCATCGGCCAGGGTTGCCTCGAGCTGCACGTGGACACTGGTCGAAGTCAGATGCGGCTTGATATCCGGTGACACCAGCGGAATGTAATCAAGTTCCTTGTCGTAGATGAATTCCGGCACATAGCCGATGCCTCGGATCTTTTTCAGGTCAGCAATCTCGTTGATGTCCGGATGCCGGGCAAGATAGTTCCTTGTCCCGTACATATGCAGTGTGTAATCGGTGATTTTCCGATATTTCAGACGTCCGGATGTCGGTGCCGAAACTGCAATAGCAATATCCGCCTCCCGCTTCGACAGGGAGAATGTTCTGGGCAGCGCCACGATCTGCAGTTCCAGTTGCGGATGCGCCCGGCAGATATCGGCTGCCACATCAGCGAGCAGATAGGCCGCAGCCCCCTCCGGTGCACCGACCCGCACGGTGCCGGACAGGACACGTCCCTTACCGCCGATTTCTGCGGATGCTGCAATGACGGAGGTTTCAATTGCTTCGGCATTGTCCAGCAATAGCTGACCGGCATCGGTCAGCTGATAGCCTTGCGGCGACCGATCAAACAGATTGGTGCCTAGCGAATTTTCCAGCGACTTGATGCGGCGCCCGGCTGTCGCATGATCCACGCCGAGCTGTTTTCCGGCCTCGGTCAGTTGTCCATGCCGGGCAACCGCAAGAAAATATCGAAAATCGTCCCAATTCAATTCCACCCTCCTGCAATATGTGCATTGATAATCACAACACCAAATTTCCATTCATTGTGCAAATTTGCACATCCAACATGGATATTCAGCTATTGATAGTCGAAAATTTGACCAATACAACAGACTACATCTTTGGAGGAAAACACCATGAAACAGATTGGCCATTTCATTGGCGGCGAACACGTCGCCGGTAAAGGCGGCAGAACCACCGACGTGTTCAATCCGGCGACGGGCGAAGTGGAAGCCCAGGTGGCAATGGCCGACGGTAGTGAGCTTGCGGCGGCGGTCGAAAATGCCAAGGCTGCGCAGCCTGCCTGGGGAGCCACCAATCCTCAAAAGCGCGCCCGGGTCATGATGAAATTTGTCGAGCTTCTGAACCGGGATATGGACAAGCTCGCCGAAGCCTTGTCGCGCGAACACGGCAAGACCATTCCCGATGCCAAGGGCGACGTCGTGCGCGGTCTGGAAGTTGCCGAATTCTGTATCGGCGCGCCGCATCTCTTGAAGGGCGAATTTACCGAAGGTGTCGGACCCGGCATTGATATCCATTCGGTTCGCCAGCCATTGGGCGTCGTGGCCGGAATCACGCCCTTTAATTTTCCTGCGATGATCCCGATGTGGAAATTCTGCCCGGCAATCGCCTGCGGAAATGCTTTCATACTGAAACCTTCCGAACGCGACCCGTCCGTTCCGATCATGCTGGCAGAATTGATGATCGAAGCCGGCCTTCCGGCGGGCATTCTCAATGTCGTCAACGGCGACAAGGAAGCCGTCGACGGATTGCTGGACCATCCTGATATCATGGCGGTAGGCTTTGTCGGCTCGACCCCGATTGCAGAATATGTCTATGCCCGTGGCTGCGCCAACGGCAAGCGCGTCCAATGTTTCGGCGGTGCCAAGAACCACATGATCGTTATGCCGGATGCCGATATGGATCAGGCCGCCGACGCATTGGTCGGTGCAGGTTACGGAGCTGCAGGCGAACGGTGCATGGCTGTATCGGTAGCCGTGCCGGTGGGAGAAGATACTGCCGACCGGCTGGTCGAGAAATTGGTCCCACGTGTCGAAAGCCTGAAGATCGCCCCATACACTGCGGGAGACGACGTTGATTTTGGTCCGCTGGTAACAAAGGACGCTTACGCCCGTGTGAAGGGCTATATCGACAAGGGCGTAGAGGAAGGCGCTGATTTGCTGGTCGATGGCCGCGGCTTTTCCATGCAGGGCTATGAAGACGGTTTCTTCATCGGTGCCAGCCTCTTCGACAAGGTCACCCGTGACATGACCATCTGCAAGGAAGAGATTTTCGGACCGGTCCTCTCAATTGCCCGCGCGGCAAATTACGAGGAAGGCATCGATCTCGCCATGAGCCATGAATACGGTAATGGCGTTGCAATCTTTACCCGCGATGGCGACACCGCGCGCGATTTCACCAGCCGGATCAATGTCGGCATGGTTGGCGTCAATGTGCCGATCCCGGTGCCAATTGCCTATTACACCTTTGGCGGCTGGAAACGTTCCGGCTTCGGCGATCTTAACCAGCACGGGCCGGATGCCTTCCGCTTTTACACGAGGACGAAGACCATCACTTCGCGCTGGCCGTCCGGTATCAAGGAAGGGGCGGATTTCTCCATACCGACCATGAACTAAATCAAGCTGACGGGAGAATTTCGGTTCTCCCGTTTCAGCCAATCGAAGGCTACACGGAGGCCGAAAGCAATGATGCCGTCCCAAGACCGGGACATCGATATCCGCAGGCAAGGTTGCGCCGGACGCATCACGCTGCATAGACCGCAGGCTTTGAACGCACTGACCCATGACATGGTTCTGGAAATTGAAGCGGCCTTGCTTAAATGGCGGAATGACAACGATATCGCCTTGATCATCATCGATGCCGAAGGCGATCGAGCCTTTTGTGCCGGCGGGGACATCGAAAAGCTCTACCAGACCGGCAAGGCGGGCAATTTTGATTATGGGCGAACCTTCTGGACCGACGAATACCGCCTAAACGCACTTATTGCGAACTATCCCAAGCCTTATATCGCCTTCATGCAGGGCTATGTGATGGGTGGTGGCGTTGGCATCTCCTGTCATGGCAGCCACCGCATTGTTTGCGAATCCACCCGTATCGCCATGCCGGAATGCGAAATTGGCCTGGTACCTGATGTCGGCGGTTCCCACCTCCTGGCCAATGCGCCAGGCCGCTTGGGCGAATTCCTAGCCATGACGGGAACCCGGATGAAAGCAGCGGACACCATCCAGTGCGGTTTCGCTGATTCCTTCATCCCTCAGGAAAACTGGGAAGAATTGAAATCGAGGCTCTGTGACACGGGAGAAATTGGTGCTGTTGCTGACCTGGCAATCGATCCGGGTCCCTCGGAACTTGCCCAGCTTGGAAACGAAGTGGACCCGATCTTCGCCAGCGGTTCGGCACTACAATGTTTGCAGACGCTGGAGATGGAAACCGAGACCTGGGCTGCCGCCGCAGTAAAATCCATTCGTCG
>JBCCEP010000395.1:0-3809 GCA_039030215.1 Pseudomonadota bacterium | reverse complement strand
TTCCAGGCTTTGAAACGGTCACGATAGGCATGTTTGTAAGACCGGTGGGCGGAAGCTGCACGCAGGATCGTCGACCACTGGCTCATGTCAAGATTTGATCCGACCAGTTCAGCACGTGGCAATAATACGTAGTACTTCACGTCGAGAATTCGGGCGGTGTTGTCCGCTCGTTCGATAAAGGCACCAAGTTGGGAAAACGAATACCCGTCGGTTCGAAGCAGCGTGTTCAACATCGTGCCGCGGAACTGGGCAGTGTTTCGCTTGACCCAATCGACCAGTCTGGGGATATCACCGGTAATGTCGCGCGACGGTTTGATGTTGGAAAATTCCAACCATGTCGTGTTGATGCTCTCCCACATCTCGGAGGTTATCGCGGTGCGGACCGCACGTGCATTGTTCCTGGCAGAGGACAGGCATGAATAGACCGAGGCGGCGTTATCGCTGTCGAACAACATGAAGTCGCAAATCTGCGCAACTTCTGCTGTCTGAAACCGTTCGGCAAAACCTTCTGCAATACCGGCAGCACGAAGCGTTGATTCCCATTGTTCGCGATGACCGCTGTCCAGGCTGGGTGTCAGCGAGACCCGGTAGCCAACATCCAGCATGCGCGCCATGTTTTCGGCCCGTTCCATGAAACGGGAAATCCAGAACAGGTTTGACGCGGTACGACCCAGCATTAGTCTTCCAATACCCAGGTATCCTTGGTGCCGCCGCCCTGCGAGGAATTTACGACCAAGGAACCCTTTTTAAGCGCGACCCGCGTCAGGCCGCCTGGTGTAATCGTGACATCTTCTCCGCAAAGCACAAACGGCCTCAAATCCACATGACGGGGTGCGATCCCCCTTTCGACATAGGTCGGACATGTAGAAAGCGCGAGCGTCGGCTGAACGATATAATTGGATGGCCGGTCCTTTATGCGCCGGGCAAATTCTGCCCGCTGTTTTTTCGTGGAGGCCGGACCTACCAACATTCCGTAACCACCTGAACCATGCACTTCCTTGACAACCAGTTCCTCGAGATTGTCCAGAACATAGGACCGTTCATCTTCGTTCGTGCAATTGAATGTCTGTACATTGTTAAGTATGGGACGCTCGCCTGTGTAGAACTCGATAATCTGCGGAACGTATGTATAGACCGCCTTGTCGTCGGCTATCCCTGTTCCTGGCGCGTTGACAATCGTCACATTACCCGCCCTGTAGACCGAGAAAAGGCCGGGGACACCGAGTGTGGAATCGGGATTGAAAGTCAATGGATCGAGATATTCGTCATCAACACGGCGGTAGATGACATCTACACGTTTCGGCTTCTGCGTTGTGCGCATGTAGACGAACCCGTCTTCCACATACAGATCCCCACCCTGGCAAAGTTCTACCCCCATTTCATCGGCCAGAAAGGAGTGTTCAAAAAATGCGGAATTGTAGATGCCGGGTGTCAGCACCACGATTACCGGTTCGCCCTTGCAGGACGGTGGCGATACGGATCGTAATGTGCGCCTAAGATTTTCGGGATAGTCCTCGACTGGCGCGACGCGGTATCTGCTGAAGAGTTCTGGCACGAGGCGCATCATCGCCTCACGATCCTCAATCATGTAGGACACACCGGACGGGGTACGGAGATTGTCTTCAAGCACGTAGAATTCATTCTCGGCAACCCGCACCAGATCGATGCCGATTATATGAGAATAAATGTCGCGAGCCGGATTTGCCCCGACCATTTCCGGGCAGAACGCCGCGTTCTTGAGGATCAGTTCTTCCGGTATCCGCCCCGCCTTGATGATTTCCTGGCGATGATAGATGTCATGCAAAAATGCGTTCAGCGCTCGGACACGCTGTTCAATCCCGCGTTCCAGCCGACGCCACTCGGAAGCTGAAATAATTCGGGGAATGATATCGAAGGGTATCAGGCGTTCGACCGCATCGGAGGAGCCATAGACCGCAAATGTGATGCCGAGCCTTCGAAAGGTTTCCTCAGCATCGTGGGCTATCTGTTTGAGCCCACCCTTGGGTTGTTTTGAAATCCAGCTTTCGATCTGCTTGTAGGCTGGTCGAACATCGCCTTCTTGCGAATACATTTCGTCGTAGAAGTCAGCGGACACAGATTCGTACAATTGCAACTCCCAAAGCCTTGCTTCGCAAGGAAATTATTTATCCAACAAAAAAACTAGCACTGTGAACTTTAGCTGACCATGGCGGATTTTGCACAAAAAATGTGCAAGTTCGGAATGGCACATATTGCCTGCGTCTGGCACACTCCTTATTGAGATAAACAACATTTTCTGGCACAAAATCTGCTGATTGCATCGCCGATCAACTATCAGGGACATTACCGAATGAACAAGAAAGTCGCACGGCACTTCAAGCGGATAGCCATTTCTTCCATCTTGCTGATAATGGTTGCCGCGCCGGCAGATGCGCAGAGGCCCGACACAAGATCCTACAATTGTGGCCAAGTCATTTCCACAATCAAGCAATATGGATCGCTGGTGTGGACCACGGGTCCAACCACCTATGATCGCATTGTCTCAAATCGCAGCTACTGCAAACACGGTCAGGTACCTAAACAAAAATATGCGCCTACCGTGGACAATCCACGATGCAGAGTTGGCTATACCTGTGTGGAACGTCTATTCGACAAATGATGGTCCAGACTGTGTGATTATCTGGTGATCAGTTCAGAACAAATTTGCGGGAACAGGCTGGCATTTCTAGATACCGTGCCACATTTTGGGAATTGAACTGAATGACAATTTCCAAGGAGCCTTCAATGCACACGACTCCTCTCGTCTCCAGATTTGAATATTCATGGTGGTTGAGTTCTTTGTTATTCCCGTTGGTGATGGCAATCCTGGTTGCCCTCAGTGCTACGGTTGCCTCCGCACAGACGGATACGGCAGAAGTTGCAATTCCGGGTAAGCTCTCTGCGGGCACCACTTCACGGCCGGAAGTCAAAACCGATGATTTTGCGGTCGTCTCGGCAAATCCGCTTGCTACCGAGGCCGGCAAGCAGATCCTGGAAAAGGGTGGCAGCGCGGTTGATGCGATGATTGCCGTGCAGCTGGTTCTTGGTCTTGTGGAGCCGCAATCTTCGGGCATTGGCGGCGGTGCATTTCTTGTCTATTGGGACAATGAAAACAAGAAACTGACCACGTTTGACGGTCGAGAGACCGCGCCACTCGCTGCCAGTCCGGATCACTTTCTCGACGATAATGGCGATCCATTTTCGTTTGAATATGCGGTGGTCGGCGGACATTCGGTTGGTACACCCGGAACAATTGCACTGATGGAAGCAGCGCATCAGCGTTATGGCAAGCTCCCTTGGGCGGAGTTGTTTGCACCAGCAATCGAATTAGCTGATGAGGGATTTGAACTGTCGCCGCGACTGAACGACAGCATCACGGCATCGGCACAAAGCCTCTATCTGTTTCCTGCAACGCGTAACTACTTCCTGAGCGAGGAAGGCGTGCCGCTATTTGCCGGTACGATCGTTACGAACCCAGGCTATCGCGATACGCTACGTGCGATCGCAAAAGAAGGCGCGAGCGCTTTCTATTCGGGAGAAATTGCTGAAGACATCGTTACCACCATCGCCAATGCACCCGCAAACCCCGGTCTGTTATCGCTGGAAGACCTGCAAAGCTACAAGGTCGTCGAGCGTGATCCTGTTTGCGTCAATTATCGCGGCTATGACATCTGCGGGATGGGGCCGCCCTCCTCCGGTGGTCTGACGGTTGGTCAAATTCTCAAATTGGTGGAGCCTTACGATCTTGGCGGCATGGGCCCTGACGATCCGCATAGCTGGCGAATTATCGG
>JBCCEP010000394.1:0-3812 GCA_039030215.1 Pseudomonadota bacterium | reverse complement strand
TTTCAACTGCATTATTGGGACATCAGGTTGCGGCAAGTCGACCCTGCTCAAAATGATGGCCGGTCTCTTTGACCCATCCGATGGCGAGATGAGGCTGGATGGCGACATTATCCAGGGAACAGATCGGCGCAGGGGGATGGTGTTTCAACAGGATGCCGTTTTCCCGTGGATGACGGTATCGCGAAACATCTCATACGGGCCGCGCTTGCGTGGTGCCAGCAAGGCCGAACAGGCCGAAATCGAGGCAAAATGGGTTGAAGCAGTCGGTCTCAAGGGCTTTGAAGACCGGTGGCCACGCGAACTGTCGGGCGGAATGCGCAAACGCGTCGATATTGGACGTGTCTATGCAAACAATCCCGATATCTTGCTGATGGACGAACCGTTTGGAGCGCTGGACGCGCAGACCAAGGAACGCCTACAGGCGGATTTGCTGGAGACGTGGCGTGAGACCAAGAAAACCGTCATATTCGTCACGCATGATCTGGAGGAAGCTATATTCCTGTCCGACAGTATTATCGTCATGTCAGCCCGGCCCGGCCGTATACATCATGTGGAAAAGGTTTCCCTGCCACGACCAAGGACTGATGAGATGCGGCTGACCGAGGAATTTCTTGCAATCAAGCGCACGCTTTGGTCGATGCTGGAGCATTGATAGCAGGTTCTGGCACGAAATCTCACAGCTGTTTACTTCGCATTCACTGACTCCGCGATCTATTCGAAAGGTCAGGCAGGAACAATTGGACAATTTCACCCCAAATCAATCACGGCAACGCGAATGATGGGCGCCAGATATACCTCCTGACTATTTCAGCCGTGAGTTGGAGATAAACAAACTGCAGGGCGCACAGGCGGTTGATTATATCCATGTCCAATGGATAAGACCGACATTGCCCGCGCCCTTAGGTAACATTGGAAGATAAAGCAATTTGTTGTAGTTGCGCCGAAAACTCTCTGCCAAAGGTACATTCATTGCCAGTTTCATCGAGTGTCGTTACATTCAAAATAATGGAAGATCCAAGATTACAATCTTTTCAGGCAGTTCATTTGCATTATGAATGAAAATGTAGCTTACCAGGAAAATGAAAATGACGTGAAGGCCCGCGCAGCCTGGCATTACTATGTTGAGGGCCAGACTCAGGAACGCATCGCTGAGATGCTGGGTGTTGGCCGCGTAAAGGTTCACCGCCTTCTTTCGGCAGCGCGTGAGGACGGAATTGTGCAGTTCAAGATTCGTAATCGCCTGAAATCGTGCCTGGAATTGCAGTCAAAACTCGTCGACAAGTTTGGGCTTGCTGAAGCGATCGTCGTTCCATCCGCCTACGAAACTGGCAATGCGCCTCGCCTCGTGGGTCATGCCGCCGGCGAATATCTTTCCTCGCGAATTTCACCAGGAGATGTAGTCGGAATTGGTTGGGGCAGAACAATCAAGGCGGCGATCAGCCAGATCCCGGAGCGGCAGGTTGCCCGTTCCGTAATTGTATCTTTATTGGGTGGCTTGACCCGTTCTTCGCCTTTGAATCCTGCGGGCGCGGCGGTCGAATTGGCAAGGCGTCTGAATGCAGAGTGTTATGTTTTGCCCGTGCCGGTTTTTGCAGATGAACCCGAACACCAGACTGCGTTCATGAGCCAGCGTAGTATTCAGGACGTGCTCCATTGGGCGCAGCGCGCAAACATGGCAATCATCAGCACGGGTTCGTTTTCCAGGGACAATCCGATCGCCGATTACGGATTTATAAGGCCGCACGAATGGGATGAACTGGGAGAATTGGGAGCCGTAGGCGACGTACTGGGGCATTTCATCAAGGCAGACGGGTCTCTGGTTTCACATCCGGTAAATGAGCGGGCATGCAGCATCCCGTTGGCGGATCTGGCCGAAATACCGTCAATTGTGTTGTTGTCCGGCGGTCACGAAAAAACTGAAGCATTGCGTGCCGCCCTCTCATTCATACGAGTGACCACTTTGGTCACGGACGAGGATGCGGCCAGAGGTTTGCTGTCTGGCTGAAATCAGTCTTGCTGTGATGACAGATTTGCCAATGCATTGCTGGTCGGTTTCAATTCAAAATAGAGGTCTTCATAGACGGTTTTGAGTGGGCCGTAATACTCAACCAAACCCAGATCCGGCTCGACAAGTTCGGTTGGTTCGGTACACATCGAGGCCGCCGCCTGCTTCGTATCTGTAAACCATCCAGCGCCGATCGCCGCCAGCATTGCAGCTCCCAGGGCAGCAGCTTCCTTGACCGGGGAGATGGCAATCGGCCTGCCCATGATCGAAGTCAGGCATTGCATAATGAGTTGGGAATTGGTGCCGCCACCGCTCGCGACAACATTGGACGCCCTGACGTTTAGGCTTTCCTCAACCGAGGCGGTGGCGATCGATTGTTCAAAACAAATTGCTTCGATTGCTGATCTGTATATGTGCCCCGGTGTGTGATCAAGCGACAAGCCAATCATCGCCCCCCGGGCGGTTTCGTCCCAATAGGGGCTCATGACGCCCGAGAAATATGGAAGCGTTAGCAGCCCGTCGCAACCTGGCGACACATCACGCGCCAGCCTTTCGATGTCGGTAACCGTTTCGAATTTTGTTGTGTGCATGACCCATTCGAGCAATTGCATTCCAGACCTTATAACCGTCTCCAGCATAAAGCCTTTCCCGTCGGGAGCAGTCAGCATCCGGTAGGCATCCGACATTGCATATTGAGAAACATACATGCCAAAAACAACACCTGAACCAAGCGAGAGGCAGGCCCTTCCTTCCTCTGTGACACCAAGACCGAGCCCATTTGCCTGTCCGTCACCAACTGCACCAAAGACGGGCGTGCCTTCTTCTAAACCGCAAGATTGAGATGCTTCTGCGCTGACCCGCCCAACCTCGGCAGCCGGCGCAATGAGCTTCGGCAACTGACTGCTGTCCAGCCCTGCTGCCTCGACAAGCTCTGATCGCCAGTTCCGGGCCTGCAAATCGACAATCCCCAGTGGATCCGCGCTTGCAAGGCTTGCTGTCCGTTCACCCGTCAGGCGAAAGTGTAGAAAGGTTCCGGCGTCAGCCACAAAATCAGCTTTATCGAGCGAGCCGCGCTCGAATTTGTCAAGCCACATCAATCCATATAGCCCCGGGGTCGGGTCTGGCGGCTTGCCGCTCCAATCACGAATGTTATCCCTGCCCAGCTTGCCAGAAAGCTCTGCCACTTCCGCGCGGGAACGTTCGTCTAGCCAAAGGATCGCTGGACGAACCTCTTGGCCGCTTTTGTCCACCAGCACAAACGTTTCGCGTTGATGTGTCAGAGCGATACCAGCGATGCGCGCTGGGGATACCTCTTGCGTCAATTGTTTCAAGGCGATTGAAAGCGCCCGCCACCAGTCTTCGGCATCCTGTTCAACATGGCCAGGTTTGGGTGTGGCAAGCGGGTATGATGATTTTGCTTCACAGATCGGTTTTCCGGAAGAATCAAAAGCGATGGCTTTGACAGCCGTCGTGGATGCATCGACGCCCACAACGATATCGCGCATATCCGTAAGCCTCAGGCGACGTTGGATCCGGTCAACTGACCGTCCAGTTGGTCCAGTTGCCGACGGAGCTTTGTAATTATTAGTGACTCGTCAGTCGTACAATTCTTGTATGTCAGCATTTCCCCTTCCTTGACCGGCTCGTTGATTATTGCTTTTTCTGCGAGACCAATTGGTATACAGCCTGCATCTCTTCCCTCCTGCCAGTTTACGGCCATACCACGATATTCGGATTCACCGATCATTCCAAGCTTCTCACCTGGTTTGAGGTCACGCTTGGCGACAGCTACTGCTTCCGCTACCGG
>JBCCEP010000393.1:0-3822 GCA_039030215.1 Pseudomonadota bacterium | reverse complement strand
GTTTTCTACAGCAAGCCACGCAAATCTGTAAGTTGCTCGATTGGCGCTAAGTCCAGATATTCGTCCGGCTGTTTGGTGCGGTTGATCCAGCGGCATTTAAATCCGAAGGCAGTTGCACCTGCTATGTCCCACCGGTTTGAAGATTGAAACGATACTTCCTCAGCTGAAATGCCATATTTTTCGGTAACAAGCCCGTAAGTTGCTGGTGTCGCCTTGAAAACTTCCAGGGAATGCACGGAGAAGACATCGTCCAGCAAACTGTCCAACCCGGCCGAGCTTACGGCACTCTCAAGCATGTTGGGTGAGCCATTTGAAAGTATCGCCAGTTTTTGTCCTGCTTCCTTCAATTTGGCCAATACGTCAGGCACTTCCTCATAGCAATCAAGTGTCTCATAGGCCTTCATCAACTCCGGCTTGGCATCAGCATTGGTGTCGGGCACGGCGGATAGCGCAAAATCCAGTGCCTCCTCCGTCAACGACCAGAAATTCCGATACTGACCCATCGTGGTACGTACCCAGCTATATTCCAATTGCTTGTTGCGCCAGATCTCGGAAACCCGTGCTGCATTCGGCCCGACAAGCGCACTATGACGTGAAACGGCGGAATGTACGTCGAAAAGCGTGCCATATGCGTCAAATACGAAGGCTTTGGGTTTCATCGATTCCTCACGATCTTTTGCCACTTTCTGATCCTTGGCATTGTCAATATACCTGCCAGGCAATAGATAGGAACGGATAACGGCGTGCAATACCTTCCTGGCAGTGCCAGCCGGTTTCCATAAATGCTATCCAAGGAGAACCTTCATGTCATTTGAACTTCCTGACCTTCCTTATGCCTACGATGCTCTGGCCCCATATATGTCTGCTGAAACGCTGGAATTTCATCATGACAAACACCATCAGGCCTATGTGACCAACGGAAACAACCTTTTGAAGGATTCCGGCCTGGAAGGTAAATCCCTGGAAGAGATCGTTGTGGAAAGCCATGGCACCAATCCTGGATTGTTCAACAATGCCGGTCAGCACTACAACCACATCCATTTCTGGAAGTGGATGAAGAGCGGCGGTGGCGGTACGAGCCTACCCGGCAAGCTGAAAGCTGCAATCGACAGCGACCTCGGCGGTTACGACAAGTTCAAGGCCGATTTCATGAACGCAGGTGCAACCCAATTCGGTTCGGGCTGGTGCTGGTTGGCGGTCAAGGATGGCAAGCTTGAGGTGATGAAAACGCCAAATGGCGAGAACCCGTTGATCCACGGAGCCTCACCAATTCTCGGCTGCGATGTCTGGGAACATTCCTATTACATCGATTATCGCAATGCCCGGCCCAAATATCTGGAAGCCTTTGTCGACAGCCTTGTTAACTGGGAATATGTCGAAGAAATGTATGAATCGGCGACCGCGTAAAACAGCCTCCTCACAGTATTAGATGAATGCATCAGAAAACCGGTGAACACAGTGTTCACCGGTTTGGGTGGTCGATGACGCTTTTGTTTCTTGAATCTGCCATATCACAATGGAATTATTCTAATGTAGATTGGATCAAGGAAACTCGAAAACCCGGGAGTAACTGATGAAAAAGCTTTTTGTTGCGGTATTGGCCGCGGGTGTTTTTACGACAGGTTTGGCTTATGCCGACGAAATTGCCGACAGAAAAGCAATCATGAAACAAAAAGTCGGCGCATCAATGGGTGTTTTGGTCAAGACGGCCAAGGGTGAAATGGACTATGATACAGCCGCTGTTGTCGCGGCGTTTCAAACCATGCGTGATGGCACCGAAGGTTTTGTCGAGTTGTTCCCCGCTGGGACCGAGACGGGCGGCGAAACGACAGCAAGTGCAAAGATCTGGGAAGACATGGACGGCTTTAAAGCTGCCTTTGCAAAGTTTCACACAGATCTTGACGGAGCAATTGCCGCAGCACCTGCAGACAAGGCTGCCTTTGACGCACAATTTAAGATGGTTGCTGCCAATTGCGGTACATGCCACGAAACATACCGTATCAAAAAGCAGTAGTGTCGAACCGAAGATAAGGCAAACACTATGAAACGCATCGTGCTCGCACTGATTTTTCTAATCATCGCGGGCGCGATCGTTTTTTATGTTCTCACCATCCCAAAACATCTGGATGAAACCCAATTGCAGGCTATGGCGAGTGGCGACGCTGTTCGTGGCGAGCGAATGTTCTGGGCCGGCGGATGTGCATCATGTCATGCCGACAAGGATGCCAAAGGTGAGGATAAATTCAAGCTAGGTGGCGGTCTGGCGCTCGCGACACCGTTTGGGACTTTCCATGCGCCCAATATCTCGCCGGATACCAATACGGGAATTGGCGGCTGGACGGCTGCTGATTTTGCAAATTCCATGAAGATGGGGGTTTCGCCTAACGACAGCCACTACTACCCGGCATTTCCCTACACATCTTATACCCGCATGAGAATTGAGGACGTGGCCGATCTTTGGGCGTTCCTGCAAACCCTGCCGGCTGTCGCCAAGGAGAACATTCCGCATGAATTGCCGTTAATTTTCCAGTTTCGGCGCGGTCTTGGATTGTGGAAACTCCTGTTTTTGAAGGATGAGCCGGTCGTCGAATTCGCGTCTGCGGACGCAAATGTAAAACTGGGTCAGTACCTAGTGGAAGGGCCAGCACATTGCGGCGAATGCCATACACCTCGTGATTTGATCGGCGGAATGGAACTTTCGCGCTGGCTTGCGGGTGGACCGGCACCGGAGGGTGATGGCAAGATCCCCGACATTACGCCCGGACCGGACGGAATCGGCTCCTGGAGCGCAGAAGAGATTGTATTCTCGCTGGAGACCGGATTAACCCCTGAATTTGATTCCTTCGGAAGTTCAATGGTGTCCGTACAGCAGAACATGGCAATGCTGACCAAGGAAGATCGCCAGGCAATCGCGGCTTACCTGAAGGCAATTCCCCCTCATTGAGCCGCTATAAAGAGATATTCCTCTCCCCGCCGAACTTGCAAAATACGAAACAATTGCCAGTAATCTAATTGTCGACGAAGCCGATAAGGATTCGTCCTAATCATCTCTGGTCAAGCCGGTCTGGATTGACGGCTTGGCCCAGCCCAAAGTTGGAGACCGTGTCTAATCAACTCGGCGAAAGATTGGCTGGAACTGACAGCGTGCTACCAAGCGCAGCGGAACGATATGTGATCGCCGAACAGCAGGGACTCCGGTTGGCGATTATATGCAGAACCGCGATTGCTGCGGCGGGCCTCATCTATTTGTTAGCCGTGACCGCCGTTACCGAATACGACATTCGCACGGCGAGTATGGTGGCGCTCGCAATATTCGTCATTACGGGGATCGGACATATTTCGGTGATTGGCACCCGATATGATCGCTGGTGGCTGAAATTTGCGATCTATGCCCTGGACGTCATCATCATCTGCGCATTATTCGTCATTATTCCGATCAGTCGCGCCCATGAAGTACCGCAGATTATCGCATTTCGAGCCTATGGAATATATTACCTGTTCCCGTTTGTAATCATGTCGGCGCTGTCCCTTTCGTGGCGATTGGTAATCTGGACCGGCGCGGTCGCTGTCGTTTCCTGGTGGGCGGCATTTCTCTGGGTCGTTTCTGACATGGAGCAGACCTATTCCTGGGCAGACATTCCGCCGGCAGCCACGCGGGCCGACTATGAAAACATCTTTTTGTCCATAGATTTCATCGGCCGTGGAAACCGGATTGAGGAGACCGGATTTCTGTTTGTTGGTGCGTTGATCCTTGCGCTCGTCGTCTACCGTGCGTGCAAGGTTTTCTTTGCACAGATTGAGGCCGAAGAAATCCAGCGCCAG
>JBCCEP010000392.1:0-3825 GCA_039030215.1 Pseudomonadota bacterium | reverse complement strand
CTTCAACTGGCGGTCATCGAGCGATTGCACACCAAGCGAAATCCGGTTTACACCGGCCTTGCGATATCCTTCAAATTTCTGCGCCTCGACGCTGGAGGGGTTTGCCTCGAGCGTTACTTCGGCATTGGGATCGACTGACCAATGCGCACCAATCGCGTCAAGTATCGACTGAACCGTCGCCGGCTCCATCAGTGACGGTGTGCCACCGCCGAAAAAGATGCTGGAAACAACATTATCCGGCACCATAGAAGCCATGTGTTCGATCTCTCGCCGATAGGCCTCGACAAACATGTCCTGGTCGACAGGATTATGCCGAACGTGACTGTTGAAATCACAGTAGGGGCATTTTGCGGCACAAAAAGGCCAATGGACGTATACGCCAAACGCGCTGTTTCCATCACCATTTTGGTTTACCGCAGGGGAGATCATTTCGGCGCATTGAGACATGCGGTGGCAAATTTGGCAAATGCCCTGGCCCGATGAGACAAGCCAAGGTCGCCACGTCCGGCCTCCCAGCCATGTTTCTGGCTAGCCTCCATTTCCCCGAAGGTCTGCGAAAATCCGTCGGGCAGAAAAACAGGGTCGTAACCGAATCCGCGGTCCCCACGCGGCGGCCAGACCAGTTTGCCATCCACCTCGCCGCGAAAATATTCTGCATGGCCATCTGGCCAGGCAAGGCACAGAACTGCGACAAACCTTGCATTGCGGTCAGCAGGGTCAACCGCGCCCTTCTTTTGCAATTCCTGTTCGACCTTTTCCATCGCCATCATGAAATCCCGGCTGCCGTCGGGCATTTCCGCCCAATCGGCGGTATAGACACCGGGCTGGCCATCCAGCGCATCCACGCAAAGGCCTGAATCATCGGAAAGTGCCGGGAGATTGGCGGCAGCGGATGCCGCAAACGCCTTGGTATAGGCATTTTCCTCAAAGGTGACGCCGTTTTCGGCCGGCTCAGCCAGGCCAAGTTCGCTGGCGGACTTAACACTCAGACCAAACGGCTCCACCAGATCGCGAATTTCCGCGAGTTTACCCGCATTATGCGTTGCCACCACCAGCTGGGAACCATTTAAAGCGCGCATCGCTCAACCCGACAATTTCTGCATGTCGACCAATTGGTGAATGCCCTTATTGGCAAGGGTCATCAACTCGCCGAATTGAGCCTCGGTGAAGGGCTCTCCTTCGGCAGTTCCCTGGATCTCGACAATTCCGCCTTTGCCCGTCATGACAAAATTGGCATCCGTCTCGGCTTCAGAATCCTCGGCATAATCCAGATCGAGAACAGCGTTGCCCTCATAAATACCGCAGGAAATCGCGGCGACCTGATCTTTGAGCACGGCGTCAGAGACCATTGAACGTGCCGTCATCCAGTCTATGCAATCCTTCAATGCAATCCAGCCGCCGGTGATCGAAGCCGTCCGTGTACCGCCGTCCGCCTGTATGACATCGCAATCGACCGTGATCTGGCGTTCGCCCAATGCTGTCAAATCGACGACTGCCCGCAATGACCGGCCGATCAATCGCTGAATTTCCAGCGTACGTCCGGATTGTTTGCCAGTGCTTGATTCACGACGCATCCGCTCTCCGGTAGATCGAGGCAGCATGCCATATTCGGCTGTTACCCAGCACTTGCCGCCGCCACGAAGCCAGGGTGGCACCCGTTCTTCCAGGGAGGCGGTACACAGAACATGGGTATCCCCAAACCGGATCAGGCAGGAGCCTTCGGCGTGTTTTGCAAATCCGCGCTCAATCACAACGGCACGCATTTCATCAGGTGCCCTCTTGGAAGGTCGCATTTCAGTCTCCAAATAAGTGGTTATTGGTGCGCAATTCGTCGCAGCGACACCAAATTTGTGGCGCTTGTAGCGCAATGGCCGTCCAATGCAAACACCATTGCAGCGCAACTTGAATTTAAGATAGGATATTGGCGAATTACCGGACCAGGGCGGCCGCAAGCAAGGAGCTTAGATGAGCGCAATCATCTCAAATCCTACCATCAGCCAAACGGCTATAGAGGCACTTGATCAACGTTCGCGGGAGATTTTCCGGCAGATCGTGGAAAGCTATCTGGAAACCGGAGATCCGCTCGGCTCGCGCACCTTGTCGAGGAAACTTTCGGTCAATCTGTCACCTGCAACCATTCGCAATGTGATGCAGGATCTCGAAATGCTCGGGCTGATCTATGCGCCACATACCAGCGCGGGGCGAATGCCGACGGATATCGGTCTGCGATTTTTCGTCGACAGCTTCCTGGAAATCGGAGATCTCGGTTCGGAAGAGCGCCGATCGATCGAAACCAAGGTCAATGCTGCCTATGAGGGCCGCACGCTGGACAATATTCTGACTGAAGCAAGTCAATTGCTGTCTGGCCTGTCGCGCAGCGCCGGGCTGGTCGTCACATCCAAAAACGATCTGCGATTGCGCCATATCGAATTTGTCAGGCTCGAGCCCGGCAAGGCGTTGACTGTGATTGTCGGTGAAAACGGCATGGTGGAAAACCGGGTCATCGATCTGCCACCTGGCGTGACGGCGGGTTCGCTTGTCGAGGCGTCGAACTACATCAACGCAAATATTGCCGGTAATACCATCGCGCAGGCCAAGCAGGAGCTGAAGCGGTTGCACACCGCGACACGAAACGAACTCGACAGCCTTGCACAGGAAATGGTCGATGCCGGCATTGCGGTGTGGGCGGGAAGTACGGAATCCGACCCTGGGCGGTTGATCGTGTCCGGCCATGCCAATCTACTGGGCGACCGGCTGGCGGCGGAGAATCTTGACCGCATCAGGCATCTTTTCGATCAGTTGGAAGCCAAGGAAAACTTCATGCGGCTGCTCGAATTGACCGAAGATGGCGAAGGGGTTCGGCTGTTTATCGGCTCGGAGAACAAATTGTTCTCGATGTCGGGTTCTTCCGTTGTGGTTGCGCCCTACCGCGACAATGAACAGAGGGTCATCGGGGCGTTGGGCATTATCGGGCCGACCAGAATGAACTATGCGCAAATCGTTCCGATGGTGGATTTTACCGCCAAGGTCGTCACTCGTCTGTTGAGCTAAAACCGGCGAAGTATTCCGGATTTACAGCCGATAATTGCAATAAAGCCTGCAATTGGGGTGAAATACCAGATTGAGTTGCAGCATCGGGCCTTGATTTTTTGGCTCGAAGGCCTGATATCGGGCACAACTTTCCATTACAACCAACAGGGAATGTGATGCCGGAAAACGCCGAACATCATAACGATGATGCAGCAAACGAAAATGCCGCTCCCGAAGAAGAAACTGCAAAGAAGAAGATCAAGGTCGAAAAACCTGATCAGCCTGAAAAGGATGATGCAGATATTCTGAGCGAAGAGCGTGAAGGATTTTCAGATCCGCTGGAGTTTCTGAGTGCCGAGCTTGACCGCGTGGAAGCCGAAAAGGCCGAACTGCAGGAAAGAGCGCTCAGAATTGCGGCGGACATGGAAAATCTGCGCCGGCGCACGCAAAAGGATGTTGCCGATGCCAGGGCGTTTTCGATCTCGTCCTTTGCCCGCGAAATGCTGGCTGTATCGGACAATCTGCAGCGCGCCCTGCAGGCGATCCCGCAAGAGGCCCGTGAAGGCGGCGATGAGGGCTTCAAGGCGCTGATCGAGGGCGTGGAACTGACCGAACGTTCGATGATGCAGGCACTGGAGAAAAACGGCGTGAAACGGATTTCGCCGCTGAACGAACGGTTTGATCCGAATTTTCATCAGGCCATGTTTGAAATCCCCAATGACAAGGGTCCGAATAATACGGTCCTGCAAGTGGTACAAGATGGTTTCGTCATTGGCGAGCGTTGCCTGCGCCCGG
>JBCCEP010000391.1:0-3837 GCA_039030215.1 Pseudomonadota bacterium | reverse complement strand
GTCCCTTTTGGTTGCCAAAACCGCTGCGACCGCCATCACGCTTGCTTCCAGATTCGGCGGCGGTGTGTTCTCGCCTTCGCTCTATCTCGGTGCCATGGCAGGAGGCGCATTCGGCCTGATTGCATCAAAGGTTTTCCCGGATCTTGCTTCCAGCGAAGCGCTTTACGCAATCCTTGGCATGGGTGCGGTTGCCGCTGCAGTACTTGGCGCACCCATCTCCACCACAGTCATGGTGTTTGAACTGACCGGCGGTTATGCCCTCTCCATCGCTCTGCTGCTGTGTGTTTCGGTTGCAAATGGCGTTAATCACGCAATCCACGGCCATTCCTTCTTCCAGTGGCAGCTCGAGATGCGCGGACTGTTTGTCGCTGATGGCCCATCACGACACGTCATGCGGGCGCAGCGTGTACGTGATTTCATGGTGCCGATCGGCGAAGAAGAGAACAGCAAGCTCGAGGATCCAGGCGCCCTTCCCCTTCTTCATCCCGGCGACACATTGGAAAAGGCGCTTCGAACATTTGACAGCGGCGGACATGAACGCCTGCCTGTCGTGGAGGAAAAAACCCCCGATACAATTGTCGGGTGGGCCGATCAGGTACGCGCGCTAAGATATTTCAACAAGGCGCTGGTTGAGGCCAGCGAGGAAGAACATCATCATTGACGATGAATTACAGTCCATAACTGGTTCAAATCCGAAAACCAATTCCATAAAATTTGAGCATTTCGGCCAAGCATTTCAAAACTAGTTCCGGTTTATAAATGCCTGTCCCGGCGTTTTGCGGTGGCAATTCCAGGTGGCAGGGGGCCATTTTGAAAAAACTCATTGCATTCCTGGCGGATACGTCCGCCTCCTATGGACCAATGTTCGGCCTGCTAATCGTGCCGGTATTGGGAACGGTCGGCGCGTCAATCGAATATACCGAGTTGCAACGAACGCGAGCTGCTCTCCAGAACGCGCTCGACTCCTCTGCACTCGCAACGGCGAAGGAATTGTCGGTATCCATGGATACCGATTATCTTTCAGCCTATTCGCGCAATTTCTTCGACGCAAATCTCGACTCGATAATCGAACCGAGCAAGGTTGGGTTCACTTTTTCTGCCAGTCAGCAGCAGGTTGGCGGAACTCGCGTGATCTTGACCGCCCAATATACAAAGAACACCAATTTCGGGGCATTTATCGGCGTCGACGAGTTTCCGCTGACGATCACCTCAGAAGTCGCAGCGGGTAATCGTACGGCAGAAATCGCCATTGTCATGGACAATTCCGGCTCCATGAGCACAGCAACCGGCAGCTCCGGTTTCAGCCGTATATCGCAGGCACGCCTTGCGGCAGTCGATCTGGTAAATCAGCTTCATACGATCGCAGCCTTGAGCAACAAGCCCGACCCGGTCCGTATTTCCGTTGTGCCATTCGGTGGTTCCGTCAATGTTGGTTCGCAATATCGCGGCGCAGATTGGCTCGACATGAACGGATGGTCATCCGTCCACCATGAAAATCTGGATTGGCTGGGCGCCAACACCAATGGTGACGCCTGGACCGGCGCCTATGCCGCAAGCGATGGTTTTCGCTCTGCAAGCACGACCACCAGCTCTGTCGGACCCAACCCGCCTGATCCGCTTCCCTCGGGCATCTCAGCCTATGATTCCACCTGGTTGACCCGCTGGACATTGCTCGATGCGATCGACACTGACTGGGCAGGCTGCGTTGAAATGCGCCCGGACACTTACAGTACCACCGATGCCACGCCAGATGACATGACACCGGATACCCTGTTTGTGCCGATGTTTGCCCCCGATGAGCCTAATTATCGCTCCTACGAAGACGATGACTATCGTAACAACTATCTGGATGACTACGCCCGTCCCGGTCCCGACTATGAGAAAACCAATGTCAATTCCGGCAACTATACCCGCCAGATTCGACGCCAAAGCTGGACCGCCAAATATAATCCTGGCGCGGCCTGGACCGATTACGACGATTACCGCCGCAGTTATAATGACCGTCTTGGCTTTAACCGCAGTCGCGACATGGGCGATTGGGGGCCGAACCAGGGATGTACAACCGATCCGATCCTGCCGCTGACGGCCAATCAGCTGTCAGCAATCAGCGCAATACAAGCCATGGATGCTGGCGGCTATACCAATGTGCAGGCAGGTCTGGCCTGGGGCTGGAGAACGCTCTCCTCCGGCGCGCCATTTACGCAAGGTCGCGCCTACACGGTGCCAGAAAACGACAAATACATCATCATCCTGACCGACGGCAACAACACCTTTCCGGGGCAATCGACCCGCAATGAGACCGAATATTATGCCTGGGGTTATGGCCGCGATGAACGAGTGCTCGAAGGACTCGGTGGCTGGGAATCAAATACTGCCGCGATGAATATCAAGACCAAGACCACTTGCGACAATATCAAATCCATCATCGACGCCGACAACGAGGCCGCGATCAAGATTTTCACGATCGCCTATGATGTGGCGGACGGTTCCTCGGTCAAGGATCTGCTCTATCACTGTGCATCCACCGGACGGAACGGGCAAAAATACTATTATGATGTCAGCGGTGACGCGATCGCAGACACCATGGCAGCCATCGGAAACGAGATATCCGAGCTTCGCATCGCCCGCTAGGTCGCTTCCTGTTCTGCAGCCGGCATTCTACATCGGTACCGGAAAGTGACGATGGATCTTTGAAATGCCTTCAAGAACGGGTTCCGGCAGTTCGACCTCCACACTTTCCAGATTGCTTTTCAACTGTTCCAGCGTGGTTGCGCCGATAATCACCGATGTCATGAATGGCCTGCTGAGACAGAACGCCAATGACATCTGGTTGAATGCGATATCGTGCTCTGCGGCAAGATCGTTATAAGCCTTCACAGCCAGCTTGCTGATGTCGTTATTGCGCCCATGTAGCGCCGCCTGCATCGACATTCGGCTACCATCAGGAATGTCGCCATTCACATATTTTCCCGACAACAAACCAGCCGCCAATGGTGAATAGGCAAGCAGACCAACATCTTCACGAAGGCTGAGTTCCGCCATATCCAGATCGTAATACCGGCAAAGGAAGCTGTATTCGTTCTGCATGGAAGCCGCTCTCGGCAGGCCTGCTTCTTCGGCTGCCTTCAGCCATCTGGTTGTCCCCCAGGCAGTTTCATTCGACAATCCGAAGGCGCGCATTTTGCCTTCATCGACAAGCTTCTGCACCTCACCCAGCATATCCTCGATCTCGCCATCCAGATCGCCAACTTCCTGAACTATCGGATCATAGGTCCAGTATCGCCGGAAATGGTAGGAACCGCGATTTGGCCAGTGCAGCTGGTAGAGATCGATATAGTCGGTTTTGAGCCGCTTGAGGCTGGCTTCCAGCGATTGCCGCAGGATCTTCCCGTCCACGCGTTGATCACCAAGCACCATCGAACCCTGCCCCGGCACCTTCGTCGCGACGATCACGTCACCGCGCTTGCCGGAATTTGCCAGCCAGCTGCCCAAAATTTCTTCAGTCTTTCCGCAGGTTTCCTTGCGCATCGGGGTGGTTGGATAGATTTCGGCGGTATCGATGAAGTTCACCCCGGCCTCGACCGCCATGTCGATCTGCGCATGCCCCTCCGCTTCGGAATTCTGCGTGCCCCAGGTCATGGTGCCGAGACAAATTTCGCTGACTTCCATCTCGGTACGGCCGAGTTTACGGTATTTCATGATGATCACTCGCTGGGAATTATTGATGAATAGGTCTTGGCAGGTTCAATACACAGGCAATATTGCGTAATCGGCCCGGCTGTCAATGCGAAGAAGCTTCGTCGCGCAGATCTACAACCCAACCCGGCCGATTGCCGG
>JBCCEP010000390.1:0-3853 GCA_039030215.1 Pseudomonadota bacterium | reverse complement strand
ATTCAGGCCCGGCAACAGGATAACGGCGGATTTCATTCAAATGATCTCCACCGAGTAGTCTTCGATGACGGTATTGGCGAGAAGCTTGGCGCACATGTCGTTGAGTTCAGCCTCGGCCTGGTTGGGGTCGGATGTCTGAAGTTCGACATCGAAGACCTTGCCCTGACGGACAGAATCCACACCGGTAAAGCCCAGTGAAGCCAAACCGCCTTCAATCGCCTTTCCTTGTGGATCCAGCACACCCTGTTTCAGCGTGACTGTAATACGTGCCTTTGTCATGGTTGTTTGATCCGCATTAACAAGTAGAATCCGGTAATTCCGATAACTATCTGATGAAATTCACTTATCTGACTTTACAAGAACCGGGCCAGTGCCGCGCTGCGGTTCGTTTTCGTTCATTAGTCCGAACCGTGTGGCCACCTCGCGATAGGCTTCCAGCAATCCGCCCATATCGCGCCGGAACCGATCCTTGTCGAGTTTTTCATTGGTTTCCATGTCCCAAAGCCTGCAGGAATCCGGTGAAATTTCGTCTGCGATGACAATCCGCATCAGGTCGTTTTCCCACAATCTGCCGCATTCGATCTTGAAATCGACAAGTTGGATACCGACTCCGAGGAACAGACCGGTCAGGAAATCGTTTACCCGGATGGCCAAGGACATCAAATCGTCGATTTCCTGGGGATTTGCCCAGCCGAAGGCTGTTATGTGCTCTTCTGAGACAATCGGATCGTCCAATTCATCGGCCTTGTAGTAAAATTCAATGATCGAACGGGGAAGAACCTCACCTTCCGGGATGCCCAGGCGTTTCGACATGGAGCCGGCAGCGATATTGCGGACCACGATTTCAAGCGGAATGATTTCAACCTCGCGAATGAGCTGCTCACGCATGTTTATACGCTTGATGAAGTGGGTCGGGATACCGATCCTGTTCATGTGGTTGAAGATATATTCGGAAATCCGGTTGTTAAGTACGCCCTTGCCCTCAACAACTTCATGCTTTTTCTTGTTAAATGCCGTTGCATCGTCCTTGAAGAACTGGACGAGCGTGCCTGGCTCAGGCCCTTCATATAGAATTTTGGCCTTGCCCTCGTAAATTCGGCGGCGTCTGTTCATTGAAGATACCCTGTTTGAGGAATCTGTCCCTGGTTCGGGCCGTTTTGCAATGCATTTCCGGGTCTTGCTACCGGGTTGACGGATTGCCTTGCGGCTGTTTCAGAGCGCGGTTTGGACTAAGTGCTCGATTCTACCGCTCCCGAGAGCCGGACACTACTTGAAGCAGCGCATGGAAACAACTCGCAACGCCATAAATTAAACGGATTTTCACGGAAATTAACCAAAGAAGGTTCACGATGACGCAGCAACGGTTTTCGTGCGGGCGTCCTATTCAAAATGCAGCGCCGATACTCTATATATATGTAAATCCAGGGGTTCAGGAGGCATATTATGAGCGGTATCAAAGATCGCGAAAAAGCGTTCGAAAGTAAATTTGCGCATGACGAGGCTTTGCGCTTCAAAGCGGAAGCCAGACGCAACAAGCTTCTTGGTTTGTGGGCAGCAGAAAAGCTCGGCAAATCAGGCGATGATGCGGAAGCCTATGCGAAGGAAGTCATCCGTGCGGATTTCGAAGAGCCGGGAGACGAAGATGTTTTCCGCAAAATCCGTGGTGATTTTGATGATGCAAATATCGATCAATCCGATCATCAGATCAGGCGCACGATGGAAGAACTTATGTCAACCGCGATGGAGCAGGTTGCCAACGAAGAGTAGTTCCACATCACATGACAAAGGAAACCCGCCACTTCTGGCGGGTTTTTTGTGCCTGCCGTTACAATCGAGACAGGAATTTGGAGAAAACCATCAGGCCTTCCGGCCAGGGGCCATGGCCGCTTTCGTGGTTGATGTGACCGCTTTCACCGGCATCCATGAACAATGAACCCCAGTCGGCTGCCATTTCCTCTGATTTCTCGATGGAACAGAACGGATCATTGCGGCTGGCAATGGTTACCGAAGGGAAAGGGAGCGGATCACGCCTCGCTGGCCCGAAGGTCATAAGGTGTCTTGGACGGATATTTGGATTTTCGACTTCCGGCGGCGCGACCAACAGCGCGCCGGCAACCTTGTCCTCAAACAGGTCTGCGGCTTGAACGGCGACTTGTGCGCCGATCGAATGGCCGACCAGGATAACGGGCTTTTTCGCCTCCTTTACGGCTGCGACCAAATTATCGCGCCAATCCTCGAACACAGGTTTGTTCCATTCGCCCAATTGGACGCGTCGCGCCGCCGAAAGGCGCGATTCCCAGCGGCTTTGCCAATGTTCCGGTCCAGAATTCTTGTAGCCCGGCAAAATCAATATTTCGGCGTCGGTAGTTTTCATGATTTTCGCCTAGAATTGCGCTAATGGCGTCAACTGGGACCGGTAACTGGTTCAATCCGTTCCGAATACCCGTGCGAATATGGTGTCGACATGTTTGGTGTGGTAACCAAGGTCGAACTTCTCCCGAATTTCGTCTTCGCTGAGCACTTCGCGGACTTCACGGTCGGACAGTAGTTCCGTCATGAAATCCTTACCTTGCTCCCACACTTTCATCGCATTGCGCTGGACCAGGCGATAAGCGTCCTCTCGGCTGACGCCAGCCTGCGTCAGAGCAAGCAGGACACGCTGCGAGTGGACGAGGCCGCGGTACTTGTTGAGATTGGCTTCCATGTTTTCGGGATAGACGAGAAGCTTGTCGATGACGCCCGTCAATCTGGTGAGGGCAAAATCCAGGGTAATCGTTGAATCCGGACCGATCATACGCTCGACGGATGAATGCGAAATATCCCTTTCGTGCCAAAGAGCAACATTTTCCATTGCCGGTGCAGCATAGGCTCGAACCATTCTGGCAAGGCCGGTCAGATTTTCGGTCAGAACCGGATTTCGCTTGTGCGGCATGGCCGAAGAGCCTTTTTGGCCAGGTGCGAAATATTCTTCCGCTTCCAAGACTTCCGTGCGTTGAAGATGGCGGATTTCAACCGCCAGCCGTTCAATCGACGAAGCGATTACTGCGAGTGTCGCAAAATACATCGCATGCCGGTCGCGGGGAATGATCTGGGTCGAGACAGGTTCGGCCGTCAGCCCCATGGCCTTGGCGACATGGGTTTCCACAGCCGGGTCAATATTGGCAAAGGTGCCGACGGCGCCCGAAATTGCACAAACGGCGATTTCACTTCGTGCAGCGACGAGCCTCTCACGGCAGCGGGTAAATTCAGCGTAAGCTTGCGCCAGCTTGATGCCGAACGTTATTGGTTCGGCATGAATGCCGTGACTGCGGCCAATAGTGACCGTGTCCTTATGTTCGTATGCTCGGCGTTTGAGGGCTTCCAACAGTGCATCGATATCAGCAAGAAGCAGATCGCTTGCCCTTGCAAGCTGAACGCTCAGGCAGGTGTCAAGCACGTCTGAAGACGTCATCCCCTGGTGGACGAACCGGGCATCCGGACCGACAATTTCTGCCAGATGGGTAAGGAATGCAATTACGTCATGACGGGTCTCGTTTTCAATCTCGTCAATGCGGTCGATATCAAACTGTTCGGCGTTGCCTTTCTCCCAAATGGTCCTGGCTGCGTCTTTCGGAATGACACCCAGATCGGCCAATGCGTCGCATGCATGGGCTTCAATCTCGAACCAGATGCGAAACCTGGTCTCGGGGGACCAAATGGAAACCATTTCGGGGCGCGAGTAACGCGGTATCATGTTGATGGACCTTATTGGACGAAAATCTTAGGCGCCGTCTAACAGAGGTAAAAGATCAACTCAACGGCAGGGACACGCAAATGGGAAGATTCGAAAGGTTATCGGTAGGCAGATCGTTTT
>JBCCEP010000389.1:0-3878 GCA_039030215.1 Pseudomonadota bacterium | reverse complement strand
TCTGGCTTCTATCTGATCTTATACCTGCACTACCACAGGGTCCTATCGGATTAGGTTCGGTAGCCATCATAGATCCGATCTACACACTTCCCTTGTTGTTAGCCACGATCTGGGTTCTTCTGCGCGGATCCTCCAGATCAAATGGGGGTATAATCCAGTCCGAACATTTAACAATAGCTGCATTGACGGTATCCAGTTTGTATCTCGGTTGGGGACTTTTTGCTCAAAACACAATAGAGAAGCATGCCAGAGATCAAATGGTATCAAATGGAATAACCGTTGATCGGTTATTTGCATCTCCAACGTTTGGTAATTCCCTGCTTTGGTATGTTCTGGTTCAAGAAGGCGACAAGGTGCATTATGGCGTGAGATCCCTTCTTGATAATGAGGGCAAACCGCTCGAATTTGCTGTGATGGAGCGCCGAAGCGATACGCTTAATGAGTTGTCCAATAAAGCAGCCGCCGAAAAGGTCATGAACTTTTCAAAGGGATTTTATCGTTTTGCCGAAACAGGCAACGAGATTTCTATTGCGGATATGCGAATGGGGCTTCCACCGAACTTCGACTTGCATTTTGAATTCGCGTTGGCCAATCGCAACACAAAGGACGGGGCGCTAACGGCATTCTCCCCTACAAGACACATATTCCCGCAAGTTTACAAAGAGAACTTTTATTACGTGTGGGATCGCATTTTCAGCGACCAGGCAACGATGGACAAATGATCCGCCGAACACGGAAACACGGCTGGTGGTCTAGGGAATCTGATTGCCAAATGGTCGAGGTAGCAGCCTCTGCAAGTATGATTATCGTCATAGAGACCTGTTGAAGAATATCATTTACGAATATCGTACTGCGATGATTGGCCAATGTCCCAATGGCAGCTAAGCGCCGAAAACACCATAAATGACTGGACTACTCTGCCAAAGGAAGCAGTACTGATGACGTCTCCAGCCCGTCCGTCACGGGCTCTGGTCGGTGACAGCGGCGATTGCCGTATGTCGCCAGCCAATGGAGACTGTAATGGCCGAATCCAACATTCAGAACATCAAGAAAACCTGCAAGGGGTTTAATCCGCCGATCGACAAGCCCAAGAGTTCGAAAGCTACAAAAGCCGCCAAACTTCTCAGACTACTCAAATTGAAACGCGGCGTGACGATCGCACAACTGCAGGAGGCAAGCGGCTGGCAAGCTCATTCCGTGCGTGGTTTCCTGTCCGGTACGGTGAAAAAGAAGCTTGGGCTGATGCTGGTGAGCGAACCCGGCAAGGACGGTCGCAAGCGTTACAGTATCGACAACGAATATTCCAACCAATGACCCGGGTCGCAATGACTGACAAGTTGCGGCTTGAGATCGAAGCGCTCAAGGATCTCACGCGCACGGAACTTGTTGAAAGATGGCGGAAGGCGCATGGTTGCCTGCCACCGAAAGGGGTCAAGCGGCACCTGCTTCTGCATTCGGCGGCCTGGCAACTGCAGGCCAGACAGTTGGGTGGCCTCAAGGGTGAAGCAAAACGCACCCTACAACGCATGATCATAGCCGGATGGCCGGCGCGCAGTGATGGAAAAGGCGTCGGCGGCAATCGCAAACCAGTCCGACATCTGCGCGGAAAGCTGGCACCTGGTGTCCGGCTGGTACGCGAGTGGAACGGTCGGCTCCATGTCGTGGAAGTTGTCGATGAAGAGTTTCTCTATGACGGCAAACCCTATTCTTCGCTGACGGCAGTTGCAAAACGCATCACCGGTACCAACTGGTCCGGTCCGAGGTTTTTCGGACTATGAGCGCTAAGAAAAGACTGCGTTGTGCGATCTATACGCGCACTTCTTCGGATGAGAACCTAGATCAGGAATTCAATTCACTTCATGCACAACGCGAGGCTTGTGAAGCTTTTATCCAATCGCAATCAGGCGAAGGCTGGCAATCGCTGTCAGATCAATTTGAAGAAGGTGGGTTCTCCGGAGGGTCGATGAATCGCCCTGCCCTGCAGCAATTGCTGGCAAAGATTAGTGACAACCACATCGACGTGGTCGTCGTCTACAAGATCGACCGTCTCACACGGTCATTGATGGATTTTGCCCGCATTGTCGAGATCTTCGATGAGCACCAAGTATCGTTCGTTTCGGTCACCCAGGCCTTCAACACGACTACTTCCATGGGACGTTTGACACTCAATGTGCTTCTGTCTTTTGCCCAGTTCGAACGCGAGGTCACGGCCGAACGCATCCGCGACAAGATTGCAGCCTCTAAGAAAAAGGGCATGTGGATGGGTGGGAGTGTTCCGCTTGGCTACCGGGTCAAAAACCGTAAGCTGCTGATCGTGAATAGAGAGGCAGAAACCATCCGCATCATCTTTCGTCGCTATCTTGAACTGCGATCAATCCGCAAGCTCGCAGACGAACTCAACGCGTCTCACCTTACAATCCGACGGGGTAAGCCCCGTTCACGAAGCGGATACATCACTGCAACGTTTCGGTCTGGCAATCTGCGCCATATCCTCGCCAATCCCATTTACATTGGCAAGATCCGCCATCGCAACCAACTCTATGAAGGCGAGCATGATGGTATCATCGATCAAAACCTTTTCGATCAAACCCAGTTGCAACTGAAACAGCGCGCACCGAAGCGGCGTCACGCTTCCAACACGAAAGACTGCCATCTATTGACTGGGCTACTGTTTGACGAGACCGGTGATCGACTGACACCAACCCATACTCGAAATCATGGCCGTCGGTATCGCTACTATGTATCAAAGCGGATCGTCGAAAACGGCCGAGATCCCGATGACCCTTATGCCGGCTGGCGCCTACCGGCAGGCCAATTGGAGCAAGTCGTCGATCGTCAACTTATCGACATCCTAAGAGATCGAAGCCAGCTGATGGAATGGTTTGGCAATGATCCCGATGCCGATCAGGTCAGCCAACTGGATGCAGCTGCCGAGGCGAAGGAGAAGGAATGGCTTGTAAAGACATCGGAAGAGAAGCACATCGATCTGCAACGCCTGTTCCGCAGGATCACCATCCGCCCCGGTTGGATTCGGTACGAATTGCACCAGGACAAATTAATCGCCTGGTTGACCGATAAGAAATCAGATACCGACGAAAACCAAGCAACCATTGTGATTGAACAAGCACTGTCTCTTCGCAGACGCGGTGTTGAAAGCAGACTGGTGCTGTCAAACGGCACTCCCATACCAAATCCCGATCCGGCACTGATCGACTTCATCGTAAGGGCCAACCGCTATCTCGCCGCCCTTGCCGATGGCTCATCAAGTTCACTCACCCAGATTGCCGCCAAACATGGCACAAATATCTCCGAGGTCAGCCGGCTGCTACCCTATGCGTTTCTATCGCCGCGCCTAGTCGAAGCAATTCTATCCGGCTCCCAGCCAGTAGAACTCGGCGTGCTTCGCGTTTCACGGATCGGGCAACTGCCGCTGAAATGGGATCAGCAGGCCAAGATTCTGGGATTCTGACCCGAACATCCCCGACCATCAGCGGGCCAAACGTTTGGGTGCCCAAACCGCCAATCAGAGACTGGTGTCGAATTCCCCGATTTCTGGCTCAGAAATGCACCCAAAAATGCGGAAATAGCATCGGATATCCGCGCAAGCCACGGAAACCTTTGAACTATTCCAAGGAGCGCTCAGAGCAGGCAAATGCTGTGGACTGAGTGGTGGTGTGCGCAGTCTCGAGCGAACCGGTCTCTAACCAAAAAACCTGTTAAAACAGGGAAAAAACAGGTAAAAACGCTGATTTTGGCCTGTTTTCGCTTACCAGTGCCAGCTAACACCATAAAATCATTGCAGAAATTGGCAATTTTCTCTTGAAAATTAACCAGGGACCTCTATAGAGAACCCCCTGAGCATGTCAGGGCCACATTAC
>JBCCEP010000388.1:0-3882 GCA_039030215.1 Pseudomonadota bacterium | reverse complement strand
CCGAAGACGTCCAAACCGCCATCCTCGAAGCCGGCCGCGCGGCCGAACAAGAGGTCCTACAATGGGGCATCGACAATGTCGGCCGCTCCAACCAGGTCTGGCTAGACAATGGCGGCCAAATCCTCCAGCTCTCCGACGATGAGATGGCCGAGATGCGGGTGTTGTTCGCTCAGATCGCGGCGGAACTGATGGCAGCGGACCCGGCCGTGGAGGCGGAGTATCAGCGGTTGCTCGGGGTGGTGGAGGCGCATCCTGGGGGGTAGGGGAAAGACGCCCGTATTTGGCCAGCATTGGGAATTGGCATTTTGCTTGGTCCAACGGAAAGGCGATGGGCTAATGCTCCTACTGAATAGTAGCGGCCGAAAATTCAATAGAGGGTAGAGCTTCGACAAATGACAGTTTGGTTTGATGGTTTGGTCAGCCCGAATTCATCTGAGCATAGTTCTGCCCAGATGAGATCGAAAAGTTCCTTTAGAACCTCCAGTCGTTGAGGAACAATTCAAGCGAACCAACTTGGGAGACCATTGGGGGTCGCCTCGCGAACTCAGTTTGTCCAAGCTTTAGAAAATGGTTACCGCCAACGATCACTGGCAGCATTTTTGTCTGATACGACCAGGGTATTTCTATTTTCCATAGCCTGGAGAGAAGGCAATCAGCTCAGACCGCGTGGATTTTTAGGCAAGACTTCAACCGAAGCATCGCAATCCGCAGTTCCCACTGAAAATGTTGCCAAGTCTGAGAAAATCTGTCAAAAAATACATAGGACGAATGGTAAGCAATATGGAAAGACGTTGTATCGTCGCATTGGCGGTCTGTGCTGCCGCTTCAGCCAGCGTAGTATTTCCTGAGGCCTCTTCTGGGCAAGCACTTTCGATAACGTTGAGTCTTGGTGAGGCTCAATGTCTGTTGGCTCACGAGGCCGACTATCGAGAGATCGATATCGATCCTGTCATCTTGGTTCCTTCGGTTTGTCCCGACGACATAGATGAGATTCCTTGGGGTGTACTTACAATCAATTCACACGGCGCAAACGAAGGTAGTTCAGTACTAATCATCTCTAAGACTGAGCTTGAATGTTTGTTTCGTGAGTTGCACGCTTCGTTTCTGAGCGATCAACAGATTTCAATTCAAATTAGCTGCTAGTTAATTGAATCGTGACAAAAGAACGCATTGAACTAATAGGGAAGGGAATTGCTCTTGCGGCTTTGCTGTTTACTGCTTCAGCATATATTATTGACTTAATAAGAGAAAACAATCTTCGAGATTTTCAACAAGTACAGGAATATGTCGACCAGTATGAAGTCATGTCAATTGATCAGAAAGTTCTTTTATTCAGAGTATCTCTACTTCCTTATACAAGGCGGATTGACATCAATAGCGAAGCTCTGGTGCCAGATGATAGATTTCAATTGATTGCGGAATCTTTTCTATTTGGTACAAACACAATATCTGAAGAAGTTAATGTTAGATTTATGTCATTTGTGACAATATTGGATTTTTATTCATCTCTATACAATTGCATCGATCAGCGTATTTGTAGCAACGCTATTTCAGAGAGCTTTTTCTGTCCGCGCGCTGTCGAGTTCGATCAGCTTTTTGGTAGAATGATTGACTACGTCGGCAATGTCATTGGGCACAATACGTTTAACGATGGTTTTAGCCAATTTGTTGCGATGTGTCGTTCATCAGCAGATTAGATCTGAAAATTAAGATGGAGCATCTCATGCTTAACAGAGGAAGGTATGGAGTTGCTGCTGCCGGCATGCTGTTGATTGCAATTTGTCAAATCGCGCGGGCAGCAGACGTAAGTCATATCGGAACTCAAGAGTTCCCTGTGGATGACTGCTATGGCGGATCATATGCTGTTGAACGACACATCTTCGAAATCTCCGGCCCAATCCAGCAAGGTGACTCTGAACTTCTCCGAAGACTTTTCGCTATGCACGGCATTTTTGAAGTAGATGTCGTTCGGGAGCAAAACAGCCGTTCGGGTGATCAAGCGCCAACATTGAGCTACCCACCGATTCCGCCAATTCTTTCACTGAATAGCGAGGGTGGAAGTCTGAGTGAAGCGATCGAAATCGTTGAATTCATTACATCTCTTTACCCGGGCCTGGTCACACTTGTTGATAGCGATGCTACCTGCTTGTCGGCCTGTGCGGTTGTCTTTATGGCCGGATGGTCTCAAGTGGAGGAGTGCCCGTTTGAACGAACCCGAATAGTCTCGTTACCTGGGAGTGTCGGATTTCATGCGCCGTTCGTTGATCTGATAAGTATGGATACGTCGAGTGACGAACTTCCAGTGGAACTTGCATTGGAGCTCGCTCAAAGCGCATATCGGGGCGCCAATACTGTAATTGCTGCAATACTTGAGGATGAGCCTAGCTCATGGCCGACCTCACTGCTGGCTGAGATGTTATTGGCTGGTTCGGAAGATGCAGTATGGATAGACACTGTGGATATGGCCGCCGAGAGCGACATACAGATTTCGAATGCTATTCCACCGATAATCAATTCTGAGGGAGAGTTGCTCACGGTGTTGTACAATTATTGCTACAATGTTGCTGATGTCGAAATCTACGGGCTGCCAAGGGAGATAGAATTTGAAATCTCCGAACATTGGATACCGTTTGGCGGGTTTTTCTTTATTGATGATAGAGAATTTCCGGACAATTATGTGGATTCTACAGAGAGTGCATCGCCTGTAGTTGAAAGCATATCGGGGTCAATACAAATTAGCGAGGGATGGCCAGGGTTGGGCTGCGGGTTTGAGTATAGTCCTAGAAATTCTTATGTTGAACTAAGCAATGGCCAAACAACATGGCGGTGTCGAACAGACATCCCGACAGCATGCGCGGTTAACTTTTATTCAAGTGGAACCCGTCTCAATGAAATACCTCGCAGTTCGGAAGTCGGCGTTATTGATAGAGGTATTCCCTTTAGCCGAAAATTGGGAGAGTAAAGAGTTTCTTTTATTATTGGCGCAAAAGATTAGAATTACAGTGACAGTGCACTAAATCCCTTTATTGCGCGACTGGTGAACGGAGGTTCGGTTCGGCCGTGCCCACCATCACCCGGCCCCATCCGCCGTTTTCCGGTGAAGCAAGAACAGATAGCCGGCGACGCTGAGCAGGGCGCTGAGGCCCACATAGGCGCCCAGCTCCCACAGTCTGGTGATGTGGATGGTGGACAGGCCGGCGTTGAAGAGGGCGCCGCCGATCACGGGGGCAAACCCGACGATGGCGGTCGACGCACCCGCCCGGTCCTTGAACATCGTCATCGCGCCCGTGTTGGCGGCGGGGCTGACCAAGGCGGCGCCGAAGATGAAGATGCTCATGGGGATCAACACCCCGACCGTGCTCATCGTCATGGTCTGGTCCAGGATAACGGCCACGATGGCGGCGGCGGCGAACACCGCGATCGCAGCCAAGAGCACGCGGTTGCTGCCGAAGCGCGGGACAACCATCCTGGCGACCAACGCACCAACCACGTAAAAGCCGACATTGAAAATCAGCAAAAAGCCGTATTCGTGCGAGCGGTAGCCCAACACATTGATGAAGATGTAGGGCGCGGCGGCGTAGTAGCCGAGCATCGTGCCGTACGATATCGCGTAGGCCAGGAGGTAGCCCAAATACTGGCGATGGCGCAGCATTTCCATATAGGTCGTCGCCACCTTGGCCGGCCGCAGCGACGGGTTCTTGTGCTTGTTGGTCTCGGGCAGCCGGAGCACGCACCAGGCCAGAAGGGTGGCGCCGTACAGTGACAGAAAGAAAAAGATGCTGCGCCAGGTCGCCAGGTCATCGAGGTAGCCGCCCAGAATAGGCGCAACGGCGGGCGCAATGGCCACCGCGATGGTGCCATAGGACATGGCGACCGCCACAT
>JBCCEP010000387.1:0-3887 GCA_039030215.1 Pseudomonadota bacterium | reverse complement strand
CTGCTGGGCCATTTCGGCAAAGACTTGCGCAAGCAATTGAACAAAGAACAGCCCGACAGTGAACAACAGCATCTTCAATTCTATTGACACGGTATCAATCTCCTGCAGAAACGTGATTTGACGCCTTGGTTATTACAGATCCAGAACCAGCCGCTCTGGATCCTCAAGGCTTTCCTTGACCCTGACCAGGAAGGTGACCGCTTCCTTGCCGTCCACTATACGATGATCATAGGACAGCGCCAGATACATCATCGGTCGGATTTTCATCTCGCCACCGATTGCAATTGGTCTCTCCTGGATCTTGTGCATTCCCAAAATGCCCGATTGCGGTGCATTCAGAATAGGTGTCGACATCAGCGAACCATATACGCCGCCATTCGAAATCGTGAAGGTTCCGCCCTGCATGTCGGAGACCTGCAATTCGCCATCCCGCGCTTTCCGGCCCAGATTTCCGATCTCCTTCTCGATTTCGGCAATCGACATCTGATCGGCGTCCCGGACAACCGGAACAACAAGCCCCTTATCCGTGCCAACCGCAACCCCGATATGGCAGAAGTGTTTGTAGACAATGTCGGTTCCGTCAATCTCGGCATTTACCGCCGGAATTTCTTCCAGCGCATGACAGACTGCCTTGGTGAAGAACCCCATGAACCCAAGCTTCACGCCGTGCTTCTTCTCGAACAGTTCCTTGTAACGGGTACGCAACGCCATCACCGCACTCATGTCGACCTCATTGAAGGTGGTCAGCATGGCTGCATTCGATTGGGCCTCTTTCAGCCTGCGCGCAATGGTCTGGCGCAAACGGGTCATCTTCACCCGCTCTTCGCGTGCTGAATTATCGACAGCAGCAGCGGGCGCCGAAACCGGCGCTTGGGCTACATTGGCAGCCTGTGCATCCTGCTTGAGCACCTGACCGCGCTTGCCCGATCCTTCTACCGTTGCGGGGTCGATCCCCTTCTCTGCCAGGATTTTCTGGGCAGCGGGTGATGGCGGCATTTCGCTCCCGCCGGTCGAAGCAGGTGCGGGCGCAGGCGCAGCTTCGGCCGGTGCAACCGCTTCTCCACCTGCTTCAATACGAAGCAGCAGGCTGCCGACTTCGACGTCGTCGCCCTCGCCAACCTTCAATTCACGAATGACACCTGCCACCGGAGACATGACCTCCTGCGCAGCCTTGTCGGTTTCCAGTTCAAGAAGTGCTTCGTCGATGCTAACGGCATCACCGACCTTCTTGTAGATGGAGCCAACCTGCGCTTCGGTTACCGATTCACCGGAAGCCGGTACATTGACATCAACCAGCTTTCCGCTGCCGCCGGTTTTCGCAGGCGCCGTTTTCGCCGAAGCCGCCGCAGCTTCGGATGATGCTGCTTTTGCACCACTGGCGCCATCGGCAAAATGTCCAATCAAGGCGCCAACCTCGACAGTCTCGCCCTCTTTTGCGACGATCTCAGCAATCGAGCCATCGGCAGGTGCCGGAACTTCCACCGACACCTTGTCGGTCTCTAGTTCTACCAGTGGTTCGTCGGCCTTGACCGCTTCGCCAGCCTGCTTGAACCATTTTCCGATGGTCGCCTCGGTAACCGATTCTCCGAGGGTAGGAACGCGTATTTCACTAGCCATGAATAAACCTCTTTGGAATGACGGCCTCTAACGCCTTAACCGCCCAATGCATCTTCAAGGAAGGCTTCAAGCTGTGCCAAATGCTTCGCCATCAGACCCGTTGCAGGCGATGCGGCAGCAGGACGGCCCGCATAGCGAACATGTTTCTGCTTTGCATCGATATGATTGAATACCCAGCCTAGATAGGGCTCGATAAAGGTCCAGGCGCCCATATTCTTGGGCTCTTCCTGACACCAGACCCATTCAGCTCCCTTGAACCGCGATAATTCGGTGATCAACGCCTTTGCCGGGAACGGATATAGCTGTTCCACTCGAAGGATATAGATGTCGTTGATTCCGCGTTTTTCACGTTCTTCATAAAGATCGAAATAGACTTTACCCGAACACAGGATCACCCGCCGGATTTTGTCGTCTTTGACAAGCTTTATCGGTTCGTCATTGAGATATTCCGCATCATCCCACAATAGCCGGTGAAATGAAGATTCCCCGGAAAGTTCATCAATCGTGGAAACTGATCGTTTGTGACGCAACAGCGATTTTGGCGTCATCAGGATCAAGGGCTTGCGGAAGTCGCGCTTAACCTGGCGCCGCAGGATATGGAAATAGTTTGACGGTGTCGTGCAATTGGCGACCTGCATATTGTCTTCGGCACAGAGTTGCAGGAACCGCTCAAGCCGCGCGGAAGAGTGCTCCGGTCCCTGGCCCTCATAACCATGCGGCAGCAGGCAGACCAACCCCGACATGCGTAGCCATTTGCGTTCACCAGACGAGATGAACTGGTCAAACACCACCTGGGCACCGTTTGCAAAGTCACCGAATTGCGCTTCCCAAACTGTCAGTGCCGCGGGTAGTGCCAGCGAATAACCGTATTCGAAGCCGAGCACGGCCTCTTCCGAAAGCATCGAGTTTATCACTTCAAACGATGCCTGATCCGGAGAGAGATGGGATAGCGGGATGTAACGTGTCTCGTCTTCCTGGTCATAAAAGACCGAATGTCTTTGCGAAAACGTACCACGTTCGCAATCCTGACCCGACAAGCGCACCTTGTGACCATCCAGGCACAGGGAACCATAGGCAATGAGCTCTGCCATGGCCCAGTCAATTCCCTCACCGCTCTCAATCATCTTTCGGCGATTATCCATCAGGCGATTTACCGTCCGGTGCGCCTTGAAGCCGTCCGGCAGCGTGGTGAGCTTTTTGCCGATTTCCTTGATTTCGGACACCGGAAGCGCTGTCTTTCCGCGTCTTTGTTCGTCTTCATTGTTTGCGGTTTTCAACCCGGACCATTGTCCGTCCAGCCAGTCGGCCTTGTTTGGCTTGTAGCTCTGTCCACCCTCATATTCCGCTTCAAGATGGGTCCGCCAATCCGCACGCATCTTGGTGACTTCTTCCTCGGTCAGCAGGTTTTCTGAAACCAGCTTGTCGCCATAGATCTTGGCAGTCGTCGGATGCTTCTTGATCTTGCGGTACATGATCGGCTGGGTAAATGCCGGTTCGTCCCCTTCATTATGGCCAAACCGCCGGTAACAGAACATGTCGATAACGACCGGCTTGAAGAACTTCATGCGGAACTCGGTCGCAATCTTGGCTGCATACACAACAGCTTCCGGATCATCACCATTGACGTGGAAGATCGGCGCCTCGATCATTTTCGCCACATCCGAAGGATAGGGCGAGGAACGGGAAAATCTCGGATTTGTTGTAAAGCCAATCTGGTTGTTGATGATGAAGTGAACGCTGCCCGCCACTCTGTGGCCGCGCAGGCTGGAAAGCCCAAAACATTCTGCGACAACACCCTGACCGGCAAACGCGGCATCACCATGCAACAATAATGGCAGAACCTGCACGCGCTCCTTGAGCGGTATTACGCCATCGACTTCTGCATCTTCTCCGACAATATCCTGCTTTGCACGGGCTTTGCCCATGACAACAGGATTGACAATTTCGAGGTGCGACGGATTTGCCGTCAGGGACAAGTGCACGGTATTCCCGTCAAATTCCCGGTCTGAAGAAGCACCAAGGTGATACTTGACGTCTCCGGAGCCTTCCACATCCTCGGGCTTGTAGGAGCCACCCTTGAATTCGTGGAAGATCGCCCGGTGTGGTTTGGCCATTACCTGGCTGAGCACATTGAGCCGGCCCCGATGCGCCATTCCCAGAACAATATCGCTGAGGCCAAGCTGGCCACCGCGCTTGATGATTTGTTCAAGCGCCGGAATAAGCGATTCCCCGCCATCCAGGCCAAACCGCTTGGTACCCTTGTATTTCAG
>JBCCEP010000386.1:0-3905 GCA_039030215.1 Pseudomonadota bacterium | reverse complement strand
GCCAAAAATGCCTGCCCACTCCAGAACACAATCCCGTTCAACAATGAAATCAGGGCGTTTTTGCCGGTTGCGGCAGTTGGGTCACAGTCAGTTTTGAGCTGTGAATATGGCATACAATTGTTTTGGTTTAGGTTTACCATTGTGGTTTGATTGACGAATCTAAGAATCACTTGCACGGACAAGTGGCAGTTTATGGTCTGTCAGAAGCGATGATTTAGGGAGGTCATAGGCATGGATCTCGTAACCGGTCCTCTGGACGGCTATGATTATGTGACGTTTCTCTTCCTTCTGCTGGCGATCGTTGCGGGGTTTTATCTCCTGATCCAGATCGGCGGCTTGCCCGGAAAATTGGCTGAACGGCGCAACCATCCGCATGCCGAATCCGTCAAGATCGTCGGGTGGATCGGGCTTTTCACCGTTTTTCCCTGGATCCATGCATTGATTTGGGCCTATCACGATTCACTGACGATTGATGTTCGCAAATTTCCCGGAACGAAGAACCATTTCCCGGACCCGCCCGATGCTGAAGCTATTGAACCCCCTGTAGCGGCAATACCGGATCAGTCGGCAGACAATAACCAATCAGCAAACGATGAAGTGGACAAGAACGCGAAATGACCGTCGCGCTCATCATAACGCTGCTTTATGGCGTCACGATCTGGTTGATCTTCTTTCAGTATCGCTGGCTGAAATTCAATATCATGTGGGGTGTTGTCACCTTTTGGATCGGCTTCCACCTGATGCTGGTTTTCCTGATCGCCGTGCGATTTTTCACGCCTTACTCGATCGACGGACATGTCATCAGGCAAACGATCCAGATCGTGCCGCGCCTACCCGAACCAACCATCCTTGTTGAAGCGGTTGCCAAGCAGAACATGCCGGTCAAGAAGGGCGATGTGCTCTACCAGTTTGAACAGACGGTTTACCAGGCCCGGGTCAGGGAGAAGGAAGCTAAGGTCGTTGAGGCACAGCAAAATGTGCAAATCCTGGAACAGGATATAGCCATTGCCTCCGACGCAGTCGAAGCCGCGACTGCCGCGCAAGTCTATGCTTCCGAGCAGGTCAAGCGTTACTCGGATCTCGTCCCTCGCGGCGGCGCCAAACAGGAGACGCTCGACAAGTGGAATGAGCAGCTGGTCGCCGCAAATTCACAACTTTCGGAAGCCAATGCAAATCTCAAAAAGGCCCAGATAGCCTATGATGCGCAGATTGATGGGGTCAACGCCCAGCTCGTCCAGGCACAAGCACAGCTTGCGATTTCACAGTATTACCTTGATCAGACGACCCTGCGCGCACCCGCCGATGGCGTGATAATCTCCCAACAGGCCCGTCCGGGCCTGGTAGTGGGCGACCGCAGGATTGGTTCCATCGCCGCATTGATAACCGACGAAAACCCCTATTTCCTCGCGACTTACTATCAGGAACACCTCAAACTGGTGGAAGCTGGTCAACCGGTGGAAGTCGCGCTTGACCTGTTCCCCGGCCAGATTTTCAACGGCAAGGTAGTTGCGATCTGGGATGGCACCGGACAAGGCCAGCTGGTGCCAAGCGGTGACGTTCCAAAATTCCCCGTTCCAAAACTACAGGGCCGGTTCGCGGTGGAAATCACGGTTGACGATCCGGCGGTACCAAGATTTCCAGCAGGTGCACATGGCGCGGCAGCCATCTATACCGGCAAGGCCGGGTTTTTCGAGATTATCCGACGGATCAACATTCGTCTGTACACCTGGATGAACTTCCTGTTCCCGTTGGATCTGTAGCGATGGACGGTGCTGCCAAGATAATGGTTCAACTTCGCAGTTTCGCAGCCGTTCTTGTGTTGCTGCTTCCGGCAGCTTGCATGGTCGGTCCGGATTTCGAACGCCCGGACGCTCCAATCCTGGACAGCTGGACAAAGGGCGCCAATCTGGAGATCGATTCGAGGACCGGTTTCACCACCCGCAGTGCAACGAGCGTACCGTGGTGGACATTGTTCAATGACAAGACACTTAATGGGCTGATTGCAGAAGCCTATGAGCAAAATCTCGAACTGGAAATCGCCGGCGCCAGGGTTGCTGAGGCACGCGCCCAATTGGGAATAGCAACTGGCGAACTGTTCCCGCAAAAGCAGGAATTGGCTGGCCAGATCAAGAAAGAGAGCATCTCCGCAAACAATCCGATCTGGCGGCCCATCCGGGAATTCATTCCCTTCGATACACATTTCACCCGAAAACAAGTCGGCTTCGATGCCGCTTGGGAAATTGATGTGTGGGGTAAAATCCGGCGCAATATAGAATCTGCTGATGCCAACCTGTTTGCCAATATTGCAAGCTATGACGACGCTCTGGTCACCATTACCGGCGACGTCGCCGCGACCTATGTCGTCATCCGTCAATTGCAACAGCTCATTTCCATCGCGCGCCGTAACGCGGCCCTGCAAAAGCAGAGCCTCGACATCGCAAAACTGCGACTAAGTGATGGCGCAGCAACTGAACTGGATGTCGATGAAGCTAATGTGCTCTACAATGACACACTGGCAAAAATTCCGGCTTATGAGGCTGATCTGTCCCAGGCAGAAAACGCCATGAGCTTGCTGCTTAGCGAACCGCCGGGCCAATTACGCAAGCGGTTGAGCGGCCGCACGGCATTGCCGCGCGTACCTGCCGAAATTGCTATCGGAGTGCCGGCAGACCTGCTCCGGCGCAGACCGGATATTCGTAAGGCAGAGTTTATTGCCGCGGCACAATCAGCCCAAATTGGCGTGGCAACGGCTGACTTCTTTCCCGCCTTTTCAATCAGCGGCGCAATCGGTTTCGACGCCACCGATTTTGGTGACCTGTTTTCGACCTCAAGCCTGGTCAAGGTAATCGCACCGGGTTTTAGCTGGGAGATCCTGAACTATGGCAGGATCGCAAATAATGTCCGGGTACAGGACGCCAAGTTCCAGCAGGCATTGCTCAACTATCAGAACACGGTGCTAAACGCCTATGCAGAAACCGAAAATGCATTGGTCGCGTTTTTGAAATCCAAGCAGGAAGCTTTCTACCTGTCCCGCTCGGTCACCTCCGCCAAACGCGCGGCAGAACTTGTGGTCGAACAATATAAGGGCGGTATTGCCGACTATAACCGGGTCGTCGATATCCAGCGCAATCTTCTGCTCGCCGAGGAGCAGTTGATTGTTGCACGAACGGATGAACTGACAAATCTTATCGCCGTCTACAAATCACTCGGCGGCGGCTGGATACCCGAAAATGTCGAAGGTTTCGTCTCTGCCGAGATAGCAGACATCATGCAGGATCGGACCAATTGGGGTGATCTGCTCTAATAGATTGCCTTTAGTGACCCATCCGAAATGCCAGATCGGTCATGATCCATATCGTCCCGCCAATCATGATGAACAGCAGCACGACGGCAAAGACAAGCGAGATATTGGCACGCGGACGGTCGGATTTGATCCGGATATCCAGAAAAAATCGCAGATGAACAATGATCTGGACAATTGCTGTAATCGCGATGACGAGAATGGTCGTTTGTGGTGCCAGTAGATTTAAGCCCACCGCGGTGAATGGAATGGCGGTAAGCAGAACTGCAAGCACAAAGCCGGTGATGTGAGCGGGGCTGACGACCGATGTTGAAGGTTTGCTGTTCATGCCATGATCCACGGTAGATAGATGGTCGAGTAGACCCCGATCCAGACAATGTCGAGGAAGTGCCAGAAATAGGTCAGCCGCATCATCCTGGATAGTAATCTCGAGCTGACCCCCTCCCTGGATAATTGCAGAACCAGGGTAACACCCCAGATAATCCCTGCCGAAACGTGCAGTCCATGCATTCCGACCAGGGTGAAAAAGGCAGAAAGAAACCCGCTAAGTTCGGGCCCGTTCCCGGCCAAAACCAAACCGCCAAGTTCATGCAGTTCCAATGCG
>JBCCEP010000385.1:0-3920 GCA_039030215.1 Pseudomonadota bacterium | reverse complement strand
GACCGCTTGCGCTGCGTCGAGTTGTGCGGAAATTTCGGCTACAAAGTCCGAACCACTTGTGAGTTGGTGGTCCCGATATACTGAGTATCCGTTTGCTTCGAGCGTTGATGCAATGTCTACCGGTTGGCAGGTGATGACAAAAGCGCGATGAGGGATTTCCAAAGGGCGATCCAGATTGGCTCAACCAACCCGCGCGCCTATCATTCGAGAGGTCTGATTTATCAGAAAGCGGGCAATCATAACCTTGCCATCGAGGATTTCTCTACCGCAATCTCGCTCCAGCCCGATGCCGCAGAACCCTATAACAGCAGGGGCGTATCCTACCTTGCCACGAATGATCAGGAAAATGCACTCGAAGATATCAATCGAGCATTACGTCTCGACGACAAGTTTGCCGAAGCCTGGGCAAATCAGGCACTGGTTTATGAACAGCGTGGTGAAAAGAGCCGGGCGTTCAAATCCTATGCCCGGGCATTTGCGCTCGACAAACAGTTGCAGATTGCACGCGATGGAATGAACAGGACGCGTGGATAAGCGTGTCCGGTCCCCGGCTTCTAAAACCATCTATAATACAAAATAGGAAATTAGCAGAAGTACTGCCCAAACAAGCGTGCCGCCAATTAACCCGAATCCGCCAAAAAAACCTGCGGCCATTGCCACCATTAAAGTCACCAATACGATCACGCTCCATTTGGTGAGCCACAAGAACCCCTCATAGGTCCGCTCGTGCTCGGGATAGTCCATCACCGATACTGGTTCTTTTTTCTTTCCTGCCATTTCATAAAGCTTTCCTGGCTTATTCGATAAACATCACCGCAATTACACAATGCAGGCCTGTTCGGCAACAAGCAACGCATTGATATTCGAATTTATCGGCTGCTAAGTCGCAGACTTGCGCAGTGTAAATGTCTTGCCGCCACCATCGGTGCAATTCAGGACCACCGGATCAGGCCTCTGACAGGTCGCCGTGTTCTCCAGCCCTGTCACATTGCTGGTCCAGTTCAACGTAACCTCGGTTGTCGAAACTGCGAGATAGCTGCCCTGGGAAATGACGTTTCCGGTATCTTCCGCAACTGTCGAAAACTGGCCGTTATTGAATAAAGCGGTATATCCACCGCCATCGGGAACCCAATTGCCGGTAATACCGCCACCACCAGCGGTTGGGTCGATTTTGGGGCCGGCGCAGGAAGCAAGCGCAACTAACCCAAACACGCCGCAAACTGCTTTCATCTTCTGCATTTTCTATTCTCCACTCTTATACTTGGAATACCATTCATTCCAGCGTTTCCAACTCGTCAATCAGGCTTTCTATCATCGATAACCCCTTGTCCCAGAACGCTGGATCGGAGGCATCCAGACCAAAGGGCGCCAGCAATTCCTTGTGATGGCGGGTGCCACCCGCCCTCAGCATGTCGAAGTAGCGCGCCTGAAAGCCATCTTCCGCCTGCTGATAAACCGCATAGAGCGAATTTACCAGACAATCTCCAAATGCATAGGCATATACATAAAATGGTGAATGGATAAAATGCGGTATATAGCTCCAATATGACCGGTAACTCTCGTCAAACTCGAAGATCGGACCCAGGCTTTCTTTTTGAACCCCGATCCAAAGTGAACATAATTGATCCCAGGTAAGTTCACCGTCGATACGAGCCTGGTGCACTTCCCGCTCGAACTGATAGAAGGCAATCTGGCGAACGACGGTATTGATCATGTCTTCGACCTTCTGCGCCAGCATGGCTTGGCGCTGCACCTTGTCCGTGCATTGGTCAAGCATGGCACGAAAGGTCAGCATTTCACCAAATACGCTGGCCGTCTCCGCCAGCGTCAATGGCGTTTGCGACATCAAAGGACCCTGATCTGCCGCCAGAACTTGATGGACACCATGTCCCAGTTCATGGGCCAGCGTCATCACATCACGCGGCTTTTCCTGGTAGTTCAACAATACATATGGATGAACACTCGGAACGGTAGGATGGGCAAAAGCACCAGAACGTTTGCCCTTTCGGACCGGCGCATCAATCCAGGAATTATCAAAAAATCTCGTAGCGATATCAGCCATTTCCGGAGAAAAGGCACCATAGGCATCTAGTACGGTTTTTTGGGCCTCGGACCACTGATAGCGCCTTTCGGCCGACTGCGGCAGAGGAGCGTTTCGGTCCCAATGCTGCATTTTTTCCAGGCCCAGCCACCTTGCCTTCATCGTGTAATAGCGATGCGACAGGCGCGGATACGCTTCTTGGACGGCACTTGCGAGAGCATCGACAACCTCTGGTTCGACACGATTGGCCAGATGGCGTGAAGCGGCAACGTCTTCAAAACCACGCCACACATCCGAAATCTGTTTGTCTTTGCAGAGTGTATTGGTGATCAGTGTAAAAAGCCGGTCATTGTCGGAAAGCACCTTGCCGATTTCCAGTGCTGCGCGTTCGCGTTTTTCACGGTCACCTTCCTGCAGCAGATTGAACGCCTGCTCTGAGGAAAGCTCTTCCCCATCAATGGAAAAACGAAGTGCCGCCATGGTTTCATCAAACAGGCGATTCCAGGCAGAAGCGCTCGTCACCGACTTGTCGTGAAAGAGTTGCTCGATCCGATCTTCAAGCTGATAGGGTTTTTCCAGCCTCGTATCTTCAATCCATGGCTTGTAGTGCGCCAGGGCGGCGCTACCAAGCATCGCTTCTTCTATGTCGCTGTCGTCGAGACTGTTTAGTTCCAGCGCGAAAAACAGCAAATGCGAACTCGCCCTGGTAACTGCTTCCTGCGTGTCGCCATAATGCTTGGCGATTTCCGGATCAGTCGTGTCAGATGCGTAGGCAAGACCCGCAAATGACATCAATCGACCCATGATCTCCCCGATATTCTCATATTCCCGGATGGCATTGGCAAGGTCGTCTCCACCGCCTTTCAACATTTCCGGCAATTTGCCCTTGTAGCGGTTTTCAAATGTCTGGGCTTCCTCAAGACAGCGTTTCTTGTCATTTGTGAATTCCGGGCTTTCAGCGCCCGGATAAAGATCGCCTAGATCCCATTCCGGTAGCTTCTCGGATGACGAGGCATCTTGCGCAATGTTCATGCATTCAACCTTTAGATTCTATTGACCGAAACACATCAAATATCCCGGGACCTGTTTGCAAACCAGCCAATAATGACAATTTTACCGGAATGATAGGCGATCTGTTAACGCTGCCGCTTAAAGCGATATTTAAGCATACAGGCTAAAACAGTCCATAAATGAGACACCTGTACGGTTCTGCATCATGCCAATCACCGGTTATGGAGCAGAAAAAAGCAGGGAAAGCCCCTGGAAAGAGGGCAATCAAGACGGGACGGTTGATGCAAGAAAAAATACTGATAATCGATGACGATCCGGTTCAACGGCGCCTTCTTGAGGGGCTCGTGACACGTCTTGGCTATTCGCCGATGTCAGCTTCCGGCGGCAAGGAAGCACTCGACAAACTGGAAGCTGCGGGACCAGACGGATATCGTACGATCGTTCTCGACCTCATTATGCCGGAGATGGACGGAATCGCGGTTCTTGGAAAACTGCGCGAACTCGGGATCGCGACACCTGTTATCGTCCAGACTGCCCAGGGTGGAATCGAAACCGTTGTCAAGGCAATGCGTGCCGGTGCATTTGATTTTGTCGTCAAGCCTGTCTCACCGGAGAGACTTAAGAAATCTCTGTCCAACGCGGTCAAGATCGGATCCCTGGAAGTCCGGCAAGAAAAAAAGGAACCGACTTCTGGAAGGCTGCAATTCTCTGACATTGTCAGCGCCAGCTCAGCGATGGCGAAAGTGCTGAATACCGCGCAGAAAGCTGCCAGTTCCCAAGTTGCGGAGCTGATGGAAGGTGAATACGGCTTGGGGAAGGTGCTTATAGAAGGCGCCGACAGGGGGTCGTGCAAGAACACAAAACAGAG
>JBCCEP010000384.1:0-3924 GCA_039030215.1 Pseudomonadota bacterium | reverse complement strand
TCACGCTGGAAACGCCTTTCCGCTATCTGAGTTTCTGGCGGGTCACGCTACTGGGTTATGCGCAGGCACGCGGAAAACCGCCTGCACGCCTTGCCACGACCTCAAAGCCGAATTTTCTGCACAGGCCTGAATTCGAGGAATTGCGTAAAGCTGCCTGAATGTGAATTCGGTGATCGAGGCGGAAATTTAATCCGGCATCAATTCAAAAGAACCTGGGTTTCTTATTTTGGCGTAAGGAACTTTTCCTGCTGCACGCTGTATATCTTGCCATTTCTGGTCATCTCTGGTGACAACAGATTGGCAATGTGAACCGCAGCGACCGAAGGTTCAGGCAAACTCCATTTATTTTCGCCCGGCATGGCTTGCGCTCTCAATGCGGTCCGGGCCACACCCGGGTCCAGGATGTTCACTCGGATTTCGGTGTTCTGGCATTCGGAAGCGTATACCCTTGCAAATGCCTCAAGTGCAGCTTTCGAGGCCGCATAAGGTCCCCAAAATGCCTGGCACTCATGTGCCGCCTTGCAGCTGATAAAGACCGCGCGGCCCGCGTCTGACGCGCGCAACAGCGGATCGAGTGAACGTATCAGGCGCCAATTCGCAATGACATTGACGTCGAATATCCGTTCGACATTTTTTTGCTCGTGATGCCCCAGCGGAGACAGGCCACCGAGAATTGCCGCATTGCCAACAAGACCGTCAAGCTTGCCCCAACGTTCGTCAATTGAGGCGCCAAGCCGGTCAATCGCATCAAAGTCCCCGATGTCTACCGGAACAAGGGTTGCCGGTTCGCAGTCAAATGAGCGGATATCGTCGTCGAGTTCCTCCAACCCGCCAACCGTTTTGGCCAATGCAATTACATGCGCGCCCTGCTTGGCAATTTCCAATGCGGCCTGATAGCCGATACCGCGTGATGCCCCGGTAACAAGTACAATCCTGCCATCGAGCGGTTTGTCGGTTTCACTCATGCCTGAACTTATCCCTTGACTTCCGACAAGAGCGAAAGGTTATGCACATTGGCACGGTCATCATTGTCGGTTAGCTGGGTAGGATATTCTCCGGAAAAACAGGCATCACAAAATTGCGGCGAGCCCTCATCACGCCCGGCCTCGCCAGCAGCCCGGTAGAGACCGTCCAGCGACAGGAAGCCCAGCGTGTCGACGCGGATGAAATCCCGCATCTCATCTACGCTCATCCGATGGGCAAGAAGTTTTGAAGTCTCCGGTGTGTCCACACCGTAATAGCACGATGACATCGTCGGTGGGCTGGCAATGCGCATATGAACTTCGCGCGCGCCGGCTTCCCGAACCATCTGGACGATCTTCTGCGACGTCGTACCCCGGACAATGGAATCATCAACGAGGACGACACGCTTGCCTTCCAGCATTTTGCGATTGGCATTGTGCTTCAGTTTCACGCCCATGTGACGAATTGCGTCTGTCGGCTGGATGAATGTCCGCCCGACATAGTGATTTCTGATGATGCCCAGTTCAAAGGGATAACCCGCACCTTCGGCGAACCCGATCGCCGCCGGCGTTCCCGAATCCGGAACCGGTACAACGACATCGGCATCAGCAGGTTGCTCACGTGCCAGTTCATGACCGATCTGTTTGCGGACCGAATAGACATTCTTCCCACCAACCTGGGAATCCGGTCGGGCAAAGTAGACATACTCGAAAATGCAGAAACGGCTTGATGCCGATTGGAACGGCTTTACCGAACGCAAGCCGTCATCGGTAATGATGATCAGTTCGCCCGGTTCAACATCCCTTACAAACCTCGCGCCAATAATGTCGAGTGCGCAGGTTTCGGAGGCAAGAATATAGGCACCATCTAGATCACCCAGCACAAGTGGGCGTACACCGAGCGGATCGCGGCATCCTATCATCTTCTTGTTGGTGATCCCGACTAGTGAAAACGCACCTTCAAGTTGGTTGAGCGCATGGGTCAGGCGTTCCTCGAAGCGAATATGTTTTGACGTTGCAATCAAATGCAGAATGACTTCGGTGTCAGACGTGGTCTGGAATATTGAGCCTTCACGCTGCAATTGCCGGCGCAGTGTCCTGGCATTAGTGATGTTGCCATTATGCGCCACTGCAAAGCCGCCGCCGGAAAACTCCGCAAACAAGGGCTGAACATTGCGCAGTTTGTCACCACCTGATGTCGAATAACGCGTATGACCGATGGCCCGCGAGCCCTTGAGATGACCGATTACATCTTCCTTGGTGAAGGTATCTCCGATCAGGCCGCGGTGGCGTTCAGCGTAAAAATGTTTGCCATCAAAGGAAACTATTCCGGCGGCTTCCTGTCCCCGATGCTGCAGCGAGTGCAGGCCAAGCGTCGTCAGCGCACCAGCATCCCGGTTGCCGTGAATGCCGAACACCCCGCATTCTTCCTTCAGTTTGTCATCGTCCAGCGGATTATTGGAAAAATCGCTAGCTGCAGATCCGGACATTAAATGCTCCCTGCTGTATAGATTTTCGTCCGGAAAGGACCCGTAAGACCCTTATTCCGGAAAATCTCCTAATCACCGTGATTCCCGTCAACCTTGGCTTGGTTGGGATGTGTCACCTTCCTGCGGCGTTTCTCCGCCTGGCTTTAGGCGGTCAAAAATCGAACGTTCCGGGTCGTCCGGCAAGAGCTGGACTATGCTGTCACCGATCGATTCCAGTACCGGCTTGGATTTGGCATTGGCAATCCACGGCCATTGGTTCTCGGGCATCAGCCAATTGTAAAATAGGAGCGCAACCACAACCAACAAGGCGCCTCGCACGGCGCCAAAAACAAATCCCAGTGTTCTGTCGAGCGCGCCAATCCGGCTGTCGATAACGAAATCGGCAATCTTCATGGTGATGACGCTGACGACAATGAGCGTAATCACAAAGATAATCGCCGCTGCACCGATATCAGCCAGTGTCTTGCTGGCGGAGATTTGAATCGTGTACTCGCCAACCATCGGCGAAAGATACGGATAGAAGAAAAAGGCAACAAATGCCGCCGCAATCCACGATCCGACGGACAATATCTCGCGGCTAAATCCGCGGATCATCGCCAATATGCCGGAAACCAGCATAAGGCCGATCAGAAGACCGTCAAAAAGGGTAATACTCATATCTTTCTAGGTCCTGTCAATTTACCGGTCGCTTGCAAGTCCGGGACGGCTGCCAGGCATTCTTGTCTGCCCGGCACATCTTGACTGTTCAAATAGAACGAAATCGATGCGGATTCCATCAAAAAAGCCGGTGAATAACAGCATTTGCCAAAAGTCTTTACTTCTCCGAGAGTGAAATCTGCGCTGCAATCGCCGCAAGGTCTTCAAATTCAACCACGTTCATGCCGATTTTTCCCAAATCGCTGCTGCCCTTTGGCACATTTGCCGTTGCAAATCCAAGCTTATGCGCTTCCCTTATCCTTGCCGAGCTATGAGCAACCGGACGCGCTGAACCAGACAGGCTGGCCTCGCCGAACCATACCGAATCAGCAGGCAAAGGTTTGCCGCTTAGCGAGGAAATCAACGCCGCGGCAACCGCCAGATCTGCTGCCGGTTCGCTTATCCGGTATCCGCCCGCAACATTCAGATAAACATCATGGCTGCCAAACCGCACGCCGCAATGCGCTTCCAGCACCGCAAGTACCATGGCGAGCCGGGCATTATCCCAGCCTACCACTGCGCGGCGCGGCGTTCCCAGCGTTGAAGGCGCGACAAGTGCCTGAATTTCGACAAGTACCGGCCGCGTTCCCTCCATGCCCGCAAATACCGCCGCCCCGGGCGAGTTGGAATTCCGCTCGCTAAGGAATAGTTCCGACGGATTGGGAACTTCCCGCAACCCGTTGCTCGACATCTCGAACACGCCGATCTCGTCGGTCGCGCCGAACCTGTTCTTGACGCTGCGCAGGATCCGGAAATGATGCCCGCCTTCACCTTCG
>JBCCEP010000383.1:0-3928 GCA_039030215.1 Pseudomonadota bacterium | reverse complement strand
ATCAAGGTCGAAAAACCTTATCAGCCTGAAAAGGATGATGCAGACATTCTGAGCGAAGAGCGTGAAGGATTTTCAGATCCGCTGGAGTTTCTGAGTGCCGAGCTTGACCGCGTGGAAGCCGAAAAGGCCGAACTGCAGGAAAGAGCGCTCAGAATTGCTGCGGACATGGAAAATCTGCGTCGGCGCACGCAAAAGGATGTTGCCGATGCCAGGGCGTTTTCGATCTCGTCCTTTGCCCGCGAAATGCTGGCCGTATCGGACAATCTACAGCGCGCCTTGCAGGCGATCCCGCAAGAGGCCCGTGAAGGCGGCGATGAGGGCTTCAAGGCGCTGATCGAGGGTGTAGAACTGACCGAACGTTCAATGATGCAGGCACTGGAGAAAAACGGCGTGAAGCGGATTTCGCCGCTGAACGAACGGTTTGATCCGAATTTTCATCAGGCCATGTTTGAAATCCCCAATGACAAGGTTCCGAATAATACGGTCCTGCAAGTGGTACAAGATGGTTTCGTCATTGGCGAGCGTTGCCTGCGCCCGGCTATGGTGGGTGTTTCCAAGGGTGGACCCAAGCAGGCGGCCAACACTCCTGACACGAAAGACAGTGATGGTGCCGACGAAATCGCAAATGAGGATAGCTGAACCGCGTCTGTGAATGATTGAGCACAGCTACTGACTTGCCTTAATTGAAATGTTAATCCCATTTTCGGCGCAGCAGCGTCGAGAGGGTCGGGATGACAGTATTTCAGTTTCTGGATTATGCGGGTGTTGCGGTTTTTGCTGCAACCGGAGCTCTGGCTGCTTCGCGCAAGCAGCTTGATATCATCGGATTCCTTTTCTTTGCATGCTTTACCGGTGTTGGCGGCGGAACCGTTCGCGATGTCCTGCTCGACCGGAACCCGGTGTTCTGGATTGACAATGCAAATTACCTGGCCGTCTGTGTCGCCACTGCAATCCTTCTTTACTGGTTTGCACCGATGGTGGATCAGCGTTACCGGCTCCTGCTGTGGCTGGATGCTGCAGGAATCGCGGCCTATAGCGTGATGGGTGCCCATATTGGGCTTGAAGTCAGCGGCTCTGCGCCGGTGGCAATCGGCATGGGAATTCTGACGGCCACTTTCGGCGGCATCATGCGCGATATCATGAGTGGCGAACCTTCGGTAATTTTAAGGAAAGAACTATACGTTACAGCAGCATTGGCCGGCGCTGCGCTTTACGTTTTCATGGTGTCAGCAGGCGTCGAAGAAGCCCTATCGGCCTGTCTGGCGGTTGTCATCGCCTTCGTCATCCGAGGCTGTGCGATCCAGTTTAGCTGGACATTGCCAGGATATAGACATCGACTTGGGCGCGTCGTGAAACAGGCGCCACAAGATGGTGATAGCCCGGATAACAGGGTTTGATCATGGTATTGCTTTGCATGAAAACTGAACAAGACTTTTATTCCATGGCGGATGTTCAACATGCCGGCTGAAACCGAACTCCTGAAAGGGCTCATTGATCCGGATAAAATTCGCACCGAACTGTCTGCGCTTACCGGCGAAAACAATGACGGTTCGCAGCCCAAGGTGCGAGCTCAGGTCCTTTCGCTCCTCAAGAGGGTCTCCGAAAATGGCCGGAGGAAAGCACAGGAAATGCTGGAGGCGGACGGCAAAGGAACCGATTGCGCTGCCCGAATTTCGGCGCTTCAGGACGAGATCATCGCGATTATCCATGATTTCTGCGTCAGCCATGTCTATCGCACAAACAACCCTTCCAGGTCTGAGCGGATCAGCATTGTTGCGGTAGGCGGTTACGGTCGGGGTACCTTGGCGCCGGGTTCGGATATCGATCTTCTTTTTGTGCTGCCAAGCAAGCAGGCAGCATGGTGTGAGCAGGTGGTGGAATACGTCCTGTATATGCTGTGGGACATGGGATTCAAGGTTGGCCATGCCACGCGAAGCATCGAAGAATCGATCCGCCAGGCAAAAGCAGATATGACGATCCGCACTTCAATCCTCGAAGCTCGCTACATCTGGGGAGACGGGTCCCTCTATGACAGACTTGTCGAGCAGTTCGACAAGGAAGTGGTGATCGGCACCGCTTCGGAGTTTATCGCAGCCAAACTTGCCGAACGCGATCAACGGCACGCAAAGGCGGGTAACTCACGTTATCTGGTCGAACCGAATGTAAAAGACAGCAAGGGCGGCTTGCGCGATCTTCATACGCTCTATTGGATCGGAAAGTACTTTTACCGCGTCAAGAAAGCTTCGGAACTGGTCGGCGCGGGGCTGTTTACGCAATCCGAGTATCGCCGTTTCAGACGAGCAGCAGACTTCTTGTGGACCGTGCGCTGTCACATGCATTTTCTTACCGGGAAGGCCGAGGAACGGCTATCGTTCGAGATTCAGCGCGATCTGGCGGAGAAGCTGAACTATCTGAGCCATGGCGGACTATTGGACGTTGAGCGCTTCATGAAGCACTACTTTCTGATGGCGAAGGAGGTTGGTGACCTGACCCTGATTGTTTGCGCGCAGCTTGAAGAGGAAGACGCAAAATCGGTCAGCGGCATTCACGGGCTAATCCGTTCGATCACCCATCGCCGCCGCAAGATTCCAGGCACGCTCGATTTCATCAATGACAATGGCCGTATCAATGTGGCTGATGATGACGCGTTCAAGCGTGATCCCATCAACATGATCCGAATGTTCAAACTGGCTGACGACAATAATCTGGATTTTCATCCCGATGCCATTCACCTGTTGGCAAAGTCGCTCAACCAGGTCGACCGGAACTTGCGTGCAGATGCGGAAGCCAACCGCTTGTTCCTGGACGTTCTGACCAGCCGCAACGGGCCTCAACCGCTATTACAGCGGATGAAGGAGACCGGGTTGCTTGGCAAACTCATTCCGGCATTTGGCCGCGTTGTTACCATGATGCAGTTCAACATGTATCACCACTATACTGTTGGTGAGCATCTGATCCGGGCGGTCGGTGTATTGCATGGCATTGAGAGCGGCGAATTGGCTGACGATCACCCGTTGTCCCGGGAAATCCTGCCGCATATCAAGGAACGCCAGATACTCTACGTCGCGCTTCTCCTTCACGATATCGCCAAGGGCAGAAAGGAAGATCATTCCATTGCCGGCGCAAGAATTGCACGACGTATCTGCCCGAAACTTGGCATGGATCCGGCTTCGACGGAACTGGTTGCCTGGCTGATACAGGAGCATCTGACCATGAGCATGGTCGCGCAGTCTCGTGACCTATCAGACCGCCGCACGATCTCGGATTTCGCCGAAACCGTTCAGACGCTTGACCGGATGCGCTATCTTCTGGTGCTGACAGTCTGCGATATACGCGCCGTGGGTCCGGGTGTCTGGAATGGATGGAAAGGCCAATTGCTGCGCACACTCTATTATGAAACTGAATTGGTGCTCACCGGCGGGTTCTCCCAGATTGACCGCAATGCGCGGGTTAAGGCAGCCAAGGCAGCACTTGGCGATGCGCTGGCAGGTTGGTCTGAAGAGGACAAACAAAAATTCGGCAGTCTGCCATATCCGGCCTACTTCCTTTCCACGGACCTGGAAACACAGGTAAGGCACATGAATTTCCTGCGGGAGACGGATGAAGCGAGCAAGTCACTCGCGACATCAGTCCATTCGCGCCAATTCGAGGAAATCACCGAAATTACCGTATTGGCGCAGGACCATCCGAGACTGCTGTCGATCATTACCGGTGCCTGCGCTTCGGCAGGCGCCAATATTGCTGACGCAAAAATTCACACCACTTCCGATGGAAGGGCGCTCGATTCGATTTTCATCAACCGCGAATTTGTAGATGATGCCGACGAAATCCGAAGAGCGCAACGGGTCGGGTCAATGATCGAGGAAGTGCTTTCGGGCAAGACACCGCTGCCCGAGATGATCGCCAGCAAGACACGGCATCGCAGGGT
>JBCCEP010000382.1:0-3929 GCA_039030215.1 Pseudomonadota bacterium | reverse complement strand
TTTCAGACCGCGGGCGCGATTGGCGACAATCGAGCCGATATTTCCGCATCCGATTAGGCCGAGGGTCTTGCCCGTGATTTCCACGCCCATGAATTTCGATTTTTCCCATTTGCCGGCCTGTGTGGATTCATCCGCGGCCGGGATCTGCCGGGCAACTGCCAGCAGCAACGCAATGGCATGTTCAGCGGTCGTGATCGAATTGCCAAATGGCGTATTCATCACGATGATACCTTTTCGGGACGCGGCCGGGATATCAACATTGTCAACGCCGATTCCCGCTCTTCCGACCACCTTCAACCGGCCTGCCGCATTTATGATTTTCTCGGTTACCTTTGTTGCAGATCGGATCGCAAGACCATCGTAATCCGCAATTTTCTCAAGAAGTTTGTCCTTGTCCTTGCCTAGATCCGGTTCGAAATCGACTTCCACGCCGTTTTTCCGAAAGATGTCGACTGCCATTTCCGACAGCGAATCGGAAACAAGAACACGGGGAGCATTTGTCGGCGCCATAATGGCCTCCATAATCATTGAATTAATGGGATGATCCGGCGCAGCGCGCCGGAAATATTGATTGGTAAAGCCGGTCAGGCAGCAGATTTGAGATTGCTGAGTGCTGATTGATAGGCCCATTCGATCCAGGGCATCAGTGCTTCCAGGTCAGATTTCTCAACCGTTGCACCCGTCCAGATTCTCAGTCCGGCGGGAGCATCCCGGTAGTGGCCGATATCAAAGGCGACGCCTTCCTGATCGAGCGCGGAAGCCACCTGTTTGGCAAAGGAAGCCTGGGCATCCTTGGGAAGATTCGCAATTGCCGGATCGCTGAAGGCAAGGCAGACCGATGAATTGGAACGGGTCTCTTCTGATTTCGCCAGAAAGTCGATCCAGGCGGAGCGGGCCACAAACGCCTCGATGACAGCGAGATTTTCATTCGCCCGTTTGATCATTTCCTGCTTGCCACCAATTGACTTGGCCCAGTTCAGCGCATCAAGACAATCCTCAACACAGAGCATTGATGGAGTATTGATTGTCTCGCCCCGGAAGATGCCCTCGATCAATTTGCCGGCCTTGGTCAGGCGGAAGATCTTCGGCAGCGGCCACGGGGGAACATAGGATTCCAATCTCTCAACCGCGCGCGGGCTCAGGATCAGCACGCCATGGGCTGCCTCGCCGCCCAGCACCTTTTGCCAGGAGAACGTCACCACATCGAGTTTCTCGAAAGGTAGTTCCTGCGCAAAGGCCGCCGATGTCGCGTCACAAATTGTCAGTCCGCCACGGTCATCCGGAATGAAGTCGCCATTGGGGACGCGCACGCCCGAAGTTGTTCCATTCCAGGTGAAAACAACGTCCCGGTCAAAATCGATCGAGGAAAGGTCTGGCAAGTCACCATAGCCGGCCTCGATGACGCGGGCATCTTCGAGTTTCAGCTGCTTGACCACGTCGGTTACCCAGCCAGAGCCGAAACTCTCCCATGCCAGAAGATCGACGCCTCTTTGGCCAAGCAAGGACCACATGGCCATCTCAACAGCGCCAGTATCCGAAGCGGGAACGATACCTATCCGGTATGTTTCGGGAACGCCCAGAATTTCGCGGGTCAGATCGATTACTTCCGCGAGTTTGGACTTGCCGATTTTTGCGCGGTGGGAACGGCCCAAGGCTGCATCATGCAACGCTTCAAGCGTCCAATCGAGGCGCTTAGTACACGGACCAGATGAAAAACGGGGATTGACCGGACGCAAGTCCGGTTTAGGCAGTGTGCTCATGATAATCTATCCTTCCAGATAGTAGCCCCTCGTTGGGGAGGGGTGTCCCACCGCGGGCACTACCGGAAACCCTGAAAAATCGCAAGCCCAATCGCTGCTTACAGATCACAATGTCGCATATTCAAGTGGAAAATTGCAGGAGCAGACACAAAAAAGTGCCGCAAACAATATTGGCGAAGGCAGCAGAAATTTTCTGCTTTTATATTGAAAATCTGATTACTGATTATGCCAAATTGCCATTTTATCCGATTTTCAAAACAATAAATACCTTATTGTCGTCGGAGATGGGTAGACCCGACTTACCGTAATCCCATACTTCGATGACCAGTTTACAGTCTCACCAAATTCAGCAATTGATCTTTGCTGCTTCGTTCCGTCAGTGCTTGCCCTATTCGATCTCTGCCATAAATTCGGTTTAGCGGGAGAACAAATTGTCTAGACTTATCGTTTATTACGCACATCCTGGCCAGCGTTTCAGTCGCGCAAACAGGGCAATGAAAAAGGCCGCACAGGGTGTCGACAACATCACGCTGGTGGACCTCTATCATGAGTATCCGCGCCATGACATTGACGTCGATCGCGAGCAACAGAGACTGATCGATCACGATGTGATCATGTTTCAGTTCCCGCTTTTTTGGTACTCGACCCCAAGCATCCTCAAGGAGTGGCAGGACCTGGTGCTTCAGCACGGCTTTGCCTATGGCCACGAAGGCAACCATCTGGCTGGGAAAACGATGATGCTGGCCATCACGGCGGGCGGCTCCGACGAGGCGTATACGCAAAAGGGCTATCAACACTATCCGCTGAGAACCTTCCTTGTTCCGTTGGAACAAACCGCACGCCTTTGCAAGATGTCCTTTACCGCACCCTACGTCCTCTATTCTGCCCTAACCGCGGAGGAGGAAAGTGAAATTGCGCGGCATACCGACGGGTACGTAAAACTACTCACTGCAATAAGGGACGACCAGTACGATTTCTCCGCAGCCGAAGACCGGGAGATCGTCACCGTCGACGACCTGCCAATCCTTCAGGGAGCCTGACACATGACCGATTTTTTGCTTCTGGCGTTCGTGTTTCTTGTCGCAGGCATTGTTGCCGTCCCCATCGCAACAAGACTGGGCCTCGGTTCGGTACTTGGATATCTCATCGCTGGAATAGTGATCAGCCCATTGCTTGCTGCACTTGGGGTCGATGTAATCTCGATCCAGCACTTTGCCGAGTTCGGCGTGGTGATGATGCTGTTTCTCGTTGGGCTGGAACTTGAACCCAGAATGCTATGGGAGATGCGGGCCAAACTGCTGGGCCTGGGCGGACTTCAGGTTGCGGGCACCACAGCCCTGGTCATGGGCGTTGCCATGGTTCTTGGCCAGCCCTGGACCATTGCATTGGCAATCGGAATGGTCCTCGCCCTGTCTTCCACCGCAATCGTGCTCCAGACCTTGAATGAAAAGGGATTGATGCGATCCGATGGCGGCCAGTCGAGTTTCTCCGTCCTCCTGTTCCAGGATATTGCCGTCATCCCAATGCTCGCCTTCATTCCGCTTCTGGCAATGCCGGAGCTCATGGATATCGCCCATAGTGGCGTTGAGGCGGGTGGCCATGGTGCTGATACCCATGCCGATGACAGTCATGGTCACGACGATCACGGCAGCGGGCTTAGCCTGGTGGAAGGCCTGAGCGGCTGGCAGACCGCTCTGGTAACCGTCGGTGCAATTGCGGCGGTAATCCTCGGCGGCGTCTATCTCACGCGGCCATTGTTCCGGTTCATCGCCATGGCCGGTCTACGCGAACTGTTTGTCGCAGCAGCGCTGTTTTTTGTCATCGGCATCGCGCTCCTGATGTCACTGGTCGGATTGTCGCCTGCACTGGGCACTTTCCTCGCCGGCGTGGTACTTGCAAACAGCGAATACCGGCATGAGCTTGAGTCCGATATCGATCCGTTTCGTGGTCTTTTGCTCGGATTGTTTTTCATAACCGTGGGTGCCGGTATCGATTTTGGTCTGCTGTTCGAAAACATCGGTTCCATTCTCGCACTTACCATTGGCCTGATCGCCCTGAAAGTTGCGGTCCTCCTGGTCCTTGGAACGATATTTGGGATCAGAGGCGAAGACCGCTGGTTGTTTTGTCTCGGGCTGGCCCAGGCAGGTGAATTCGGCTTTGTACTTCTTT
>JBCCEP010000381.1:0-3931 GCA_039030215.1 Pseudomonadota bacterium | reverse complement strand
TTGCTGCCTGCATGGACGAGAACAAAAGGAACATGAAGGCAATCGCACCGGCAAAATAGCTGACGATGTCTATGTCATCTTCCTTGTCCACCAATTCCATCGTGACCAGTTGTCCTTGACTGCTGCTTTCATCCGAGCTTGCGCTTGTCTGGTCATTACCGTTGTCCAGGCGCGTAAGGTTGTCTTCCAGGCTTTTCTCTTGTTCGGCGTTAAGACCCCCTACCAATTGCTCGAATGTCGACGCCGACCGGCGCATCCTGACGCCTGGAAATTCGGTCTGAATCAAACGTTGCAGATGACCGTTCAGGATTGACCCGGTCATTTGCGTACTGGAATTCGACAGGATGTGGATAGGCGGGATGGATTCGTCACCGGAAGATGGCGGCAGGATTACGATCGCATTATCAACTGTGCCGCGCTTGACGAGCTGGTTGACGAATTCGCGTGTCATTGTCTCGGGCTCAGTGATTGTGATCCCGTCGATTTCACCAATTCTGGTCACAAGCCTTTCTGAAAAAGGGGTTTTCGCGAGGTCGACAATAGACGTGTCGAGGTTCGCATCGGACCCACCGGTACCAGAAAATATGGTTGCGAAAATCGAAAAGATCAGGGGCGGCAGGATGAAGGCGAGCACGATTGCGCCGCGATCCCTGACGGTCTGTAGTGCCATCACCTTTGCCACTGCGAGGATCATTGCAGACTGTCCTCGCGTGCAAGACTCATAAACAGGCTGTCGAGGCCGGGCTGTCTGAAGCGGATCTCGTGAACGTCGATACCGGCATTATAGATTATATTGGCTACCTTTCCTTCGTCGTTTGGTCGCAGCTTGAGAAATGCACTCCATTCCATCCCGCTCTTTCCCCTTTGAAAACCGGCCTTGATCAATCGTTTGGTTTGATTTTGGGAAAGAGTTTCTCTGACTGTGATGACCACTTCGCGTTTTTTGCCAAAGGTGTGCTCGATCAGTTCTTCGGGCTTGCCCATTGGAGCAAGGTTTCCATTGCGTAGAAATCCTACCCGGTCACACAGTGCCTCGGCCTGATTCATATCGTGAGTGGTCAAAATGATCGCTGCACCGGACAGTCTCAGATTCTTGATAACGTCATGCAGTCCATGCCGGGCATCGATATCGACGCCTACGGTTGGTTCATCGAAAAGGATAATCGACGGCTGATGCAGGATCGCTGCGGCGATGTTGGCGCGACGTTTATAACCGCCCGATAATGTCTCGATCGCATCATCGGCGCGGGTTGCTAGTCCCGTGGCTTCAAGTGCTGCCGCAGAGGCAGACGCAATTTCGGTGCGGGCCAAGCCGGATAGCTGCCCAAACAGAGCAAGGTTTTCACGGACGCTGAGGAACGGGTAGAGCGCAATTTCCTGCGGCACCAAACCCACGGCATTGTGGCTGCGGCCTCTTTCGATTTTCTCGCCATCGAGTTCGACATAGCCGGTCTTGATGTGAACCCTGCCGCAGATTGTCCGAATCAGTGTTGTCTTGCCCGATCCGTTGCTTCCGAGCAGGCCAAAAATTTCGCCCTTGCCGACAGAGAGATCCAGGCTATCAAGTATCGTCTTGTCACCATAGCCTGCAGTCAATTGGTTGATGACCAGCGGATATTCATTGCGTAGATTATTCAACACCGGCCAGAATCCGCTTTAATCATCGATATAGCGCGAGAACATTTTGCCGACATAGGCTTCAATGGCGGTGCTGTCCATATTGCATTTGGATAGTTCTTCAAATGCCTGTTCGATCTGTCGCCGCGCTGCCAATTTTGATTGATTAACACCAGTGCTTCGCACCAATGTAGTCTTGCCGTCATCCTTGTTTGCGTCTTTTCCTGTTATTGCCACCGATTCTGTCTTGTCGATCAAGTCATCGATTGTCTGAAACGCACCCCCAATGTGACCCGCAAAACGATGAACAGAGCGCCTGACTTCCGGAGCTGCGCCAGCAGCGACGCTGCCGATCTCTGCAGCGGATGCAAACAGGATGCCGGTCTTCAACCAGTTTACCGTGTCGATATCAGTCGTGGGTTCACTGTCCTTAAACAGGGCCAGATCTATCTCCTGGCCGGCAATCAATCCGTCAGACCCAATTGCAGAATTCAAGATGGTTATGATCTGCAAACGGGAATCTGCGCTGCCTTCCTTGCAACTGGCGACAACCTTGAAGGCCAGGTTCAGCAATCCGACTGACGCCAGGATCGCGGTATCAACGCCATATTGGCGATGTGTTGTATTCTGTCCCCGGCGCAGTTTCGCATCATCCATGCTAGGCAGGTCGTCGAGGATCAATGAGGAGCAATGCACCATTTCGACTGCGCAAGCAGCATCAAGGCAGAGTGCGGGATTTGGATTTCCGGCAGCCTCGTGAACCAAGAGGCACAATATGGGGCGCACCATTTTGCCTTCACCCAAACAGGCATAGCGCATGGCTTCGTGCACGGACGAAACTCCGAAATTGCTTTCCGGCAATAACTCATCAAGGCGCTTCCTTACCTGTTGCGACCGTTGCGCAGAAAAATCGCCCATAACGCCTCATTCTTGTTTTTTCCCGGTCGACACGGCGAAATGTGTGCCGAAACGGGACAGTTTGATGACTTCAGACTGCAGACATGACTTGACGGCCATCGCAATTTGGACACCTTAGTAGAAATTGACAGGATTGTCAGATTAATGCCGGCCTAAGATGCTTGAAAAAAGAAAAAACGATCACCTTGATATCGTGCTTGCAAAACGGCATGCATCATCTTCGATCACGACTGGATTGGAACTGGTCAATTTTGTTCACTGCGCATTACCAGAGATAAATTTTGCCGACGTGGTCTTGCATACGGAATTTCTTGGAAAACAGATCAATGCACCGGTGCTGGTAAGCTCGATGACCGGCGGGCCATCAAAGGCCGAATCAATCAATACCAATATTGCAATGGTCTGCGAAGATCTGAACCTGCCATTCGGGGTAGGGTCACAACGAATAGCGCTTGAAAACGGTTCAAGCGGCGGTTTGGACAAGAGTCTTAGAAAATATGCGCCGAATGTTCCTATCATGGGCAATCTTGGCGCGGCACAATTTAATCAGGGCTATGGCGTCGATGAGGCGCACCGTGCTGTAGAGATGATAGGCGCCGACGGATTGTTCATCCATCTTAATCCGCTCCAGGAGGCAGTACAGTCGGAAGGTGACGGTGACTGGTCCAATCTGTTTGAAAAGATTGCAAGGCTGGCGTCGGACCTGCCGGTCCCGATTGCTGTCAAGGAAGTCGGATTTGGCATTTCGGATCAATTGGCTGCCGATCTGGTGGATGCCGGTGTGGAGATTGTTGACGTTGCCGGTGCAGGCGGGACCAACTGGGCATCGGTGGAAGCTGCAAGATCGCCAGACCCGGTCAGAAAAAGGCTGGGCGAGACATTCTCGAACTGGGGCATTCCGACAGCAGTTGCTGTCTCACAGGCCAGGCGGGTTTGTCCTGATGCCACGCTGATCGCTTCAGGCGGCATCAAGACCGGGCTCGATATTGCCAAGGCAATCCGGATCGGCGCCGATTTGGGTGGAATCGCTGCCGGTGTCTTGAAGGAGGCGGTCGAGTCGGATGAAAAACTTCACAGCCATCTGACTGTTGTGATCGAAGAATTGAAGATCACCTGCTTCTGTACCGGGTCAAAAGACCTAGCCCGCCTTCGGCAAGCTGAGCTTGCTGATCCGATTGGCGTGTGAGCTATAGCCAGCTATTGTTTGATAGGTGACATCCAAGAGAAAAGGACATCTTGCGGTTATAAGGACTGATCCTCGGCCACTTGATTCCCGCCTGGCGGCAGCGGATCCAGAAATCCGGCATTACATACAACATGCGCGCGCCAGTCATCAACGGATTGAAAAAGGCTGGCGGAAACAAAATATCGCGCCTCTTGCTTGTTGCCACATGAT
>JBCCEP010000380.1:0-3936 GCA_039030215.1 Pseudomonadota bacterium | reverse complement strand
CCGCAACGGTGGTGATGGTTCCACCGGGATCGACATAGCGCACACGGGCGTTGCCGTTGTCGGCGATGTAGATGCCGCCCTCACTATCGACGACCAAAGTCGCTTACTCGTCAGCTCAGTGAGCAGAGCAAGCCAACTTCGTTTCTGGCGAGTGCTTCCCTTCTGCGTCAGATGAAACAAGAACAGCCCGAGAACTTTTCAGCGCTCCGCGCCCAAGTCAACTCGGGCGACTCAAGCTTGCTCGGAGGCCTCGACGCCGAACGCTCACACTCCTTGATGTCACGTGAGAGTCTGAGCCGTGATCTGCATCGCGGGAAAACCGCCTACGCAGAACTCGACCTGCCTGCACCCACTTGCTTCGCGCGAATGTCCTTTGGCATGACCACTGATCACGCTGCCGATCTGAAACGATTTGGCTACCAAGGAGTATTCCTGACTGCTTGGTCCGAAGGCAGCTATCCAGAAGGAAGCCAAACCAAAATCTCCTGGGAAGCCTCCGACGGGACTTTTATCTCGGCGATCGCATCTGAAGTTCGCGATGCGAGTGACGCCTCAAGCTACTTGGCGCTGGGCTGGGATATCGGCGATGCTTTGGACCATCAGCATGTGCCGACGCTCGTCTTCGCGCATTGGCCAGGTCGAACCAGCGACTACGCGAACTGGCTCAGCATTATTGAAAAACGCACGCCAGCTCTCGGGCGATGGACACACGGCACACCGTACTTTAGCGATACAGACGATCCCTACCACCAAGAACGCCTGAATACATCCGATTTTAAGCACAATTGGTTGGCGAGGTCAGAGGCACCAGCCAAACTTCTGGAAGCAACTCGTTCGCTGCAAGTGATCGCGAGCCGCTGTCGTTCCTTGCAGAATCTGGCCAATCTCGCTTGGCAACTTGAGCAATACAAATCGAAGCCGGAGGAAAACACGACAGAAGAAGAGACTTCGCAAGCAAGGGAAGAGAGTGCTGAAGACAGTGACTCTGACTCGAGTGATTCAGCCGACGGTGTCGCCCAAGTCGAGACCAAGGAGGTCCCTGGGCACAAAACCAGCGATTGTGCCTTCTCATCCGATCTACGGGAGCTGATCGAACTTTGCGATGGTTTCCTAGACAACTACTCGCAAAAGGATATTGAGGCGGAGCAGCAAGGTGGAAATTTTACCGTAAACCTCGACAATCGCTTAAATTTTAGTCGATTGGAGAACATTGTCTATTTTTTAGGCATATGCCCGTACATATTAGAAAAGCATAATTTTATTGGATAGCTGATCAAACTACGCCTAGATTGTTGGTGCTGCATTTGCGGCAGGTTGTTTGCACCACAAATGGCCTGGGCGCCATGACTCAGTCATTGGCGCCCAAATACGTCTTTAGAATAGCGTGTTTCTGATCAGAGAAAACGGTTGACCACGTTTTCCAGATATTCCTGTTTTCCCGAAACGGGATCCGGATTGACGTCTGCGGCCTCCACATAGGCGGCGATATCTTCCAACGAATAGGTACCGTCGAGCATTTTCATCGCTTCCGGATTTGACCAGCCAGAATAGCGGTCCTTCACAAAATTGCTCAGGGCAGCTTCCTCATACATCGCGACGGCGGCCTTGAAACCGCGTGCACAGCAATCCATTCCGCCAATATGGGCAAGGAGCAAATCCTCCGGGTCTAGTGACTGCCGGCGCAGCTTGGCGTCGAAATTTGTGCCGCCCGTCGTGAAACCGCCAGCCTTGATTATTTCGTAAAAGGCAAGCGCCATTTCAGGCACATTGTTTGGAAACTGATCGGTATCCCAACCCGACTGATAATCGTTGCGGTTCATGTCTATCGAGCCGAATATTCCCAATGCGCCGGCCATGGCCAGTTCGTGCTCAAAGGAGTGGCCGGCAAGAATTGCATGACCCTGCTCGATGTTTACGCGCACTTCATTTTCGAGGCCGTGCCGTTTCAGAAAGCCATAAACCGTTGCAACATCATAATCATATTGGTGCTTTGTCGGTTCCTGCGGCTTGGGTTCAACCAGGATTGTACCCTTGAAACCGATCTTGTGTTTGTATTCGACTACCAGATTGATGAACCGGCCAAGTTGCTGATCCTCGCGGGCGAGGTCCGTGTTCAGGAGTGTTTCGTAGCCCTCCCGGCCACCCCACAGGACATAGTTTTCACCACTCAGCCTGTTGGTTGCATCAATGCAGGTTTTGACCGTTGCGGCAGCATAGGCAAATACGTCCGGATCGGGATTGGTTGCGGCACCGGACATGAAGCGTCGATTTGAAAATAGATTGGCAGTTCCCCAAAGCAGCTTCATGCCGGTTTCGGATTGCTTCTGTTCAAAGTAATCGACGATCTCGTTCAGGTTTTTCGTGCTCTCGGCAAAGTTTGATCCTTCCGGGCGAACGTCGGCATCATGAAAGCAGTAGAATGGAACGCCGAGCGCGGTGAACATTTCGAACGCAACGTCCGCCTTGAGTTTCGCCGCCTGCATGCCGTCTGAAACTCTATCAGGGAACCAAGGCCGGTCGAATGTCTGTCCGCCAAACGGATCGCCGCCAGGCCAGGCGAAATTGTGCCAGTAACAAACCGCAAAACGAAGGTGATCCTCCATGCGCTTGCCCATCACGATTTCATCGGGATCATAATGGTGGAAAGCAAGCATGTTTTGTGAATCTGCACCTTCAAAGGGAATTTTGCTGATGTCACCGAAGAAACCTGTCGTCATTTCACAGACCCTTTATGTTTGAATAGACTGATCGATATCGCTGCCATTGTTCCTCGAAACTGGTCGTCAATGCGGTTTCCGGATCAATGGTGGTATCGGTTACCGGGGGAATACAGACCTCCTGCCAATCACAATTTTGCTTGGCAATCATGCCCAGTCGGGCAGCGCCAAATGCTGCACCGAAATCGCCGTCAGCCGGGATTTTGATCTGCAGGCCGAGGACTGTCGCAATGAGTTTGAGCCAGTAGATTGAGCGGGACCCACCCCCGACCGCGGTGATTGATGTCAGCGTGGTACCGGCAGATTCTAGTGCTGCCAAATTGTCCCGGAGTGCGAAAGTCACGCCTTCCAATACGCTTCTTGTCAGGGTGAGGTCGTCGGAACCATGATCCAAACCGATAAATGCACCTCTAATAGCCGCATCGTTATGCGGTGTGCGTTCGCCTGAAAGATAAGGCAGGAATATTACGCCTGAAGGTTCTTCAAGCTCAGTTCCAAGACTTGCCGTCAGGTCGGCTGCATCTTTGCCAACGAGACCGGCATACCAGTTGAGCGCATCCGTTGCGGATAATATCACGCCCATCTGATGCCACATGTCCGGAAGCGCGTGGCAAAACGTGTGAACAGCGCTTTCGGGCTTTGGCCGGTAGGCATTGGTAGCAGCTAACAGGACGCCGGATGTCCCGAGTGATACGAATGCGTCCTCGTCGTTCACGGTGCCCATGCCCACAGCGGAGGCAGCGTTGTCGCCACCGCCGCCCGCAACCACCACGCCATTGTCCATTCCCCAGTCAGCGGCCAGATCATTGCGCAAAATGCCGCTGGTGGCGCTGCCTTCGACGAGAGCCGGCATGTAACTTTCATCGAGACTGCCCGCTGCCAGCAATCCTTCTGACCAGCATCGGTTTTCAACATCGAGCCAGCTTGTGCCGGAAGCGTCTGACATTTCGGAGACGAATTCGCCGGTCAGCCAATATCTAAGATAGTCCTTGGGCAGCAAAACCTTCGACAGTCGCGCGAATGCATCGGGCTCATTGTCTTTAACCCAGACAATCTTGGGTGCTGTAAATCCGGGAAAAACAATATTGCCGGAAATCTTTCGGAACAAAGGATTTTCGTCGAGTACCGCTGCTTCGCGATAGCTTCTTGTATCGTTCCACAACATGCAGGGACGAATTACATCGGAATTTGCATCGAGCAGCGTCGCGCCATGCATCTG
>JBCCEP010000379.1:0-3951 GCA_039030215.1 Pseudomonadota bacterium | reverse complement strand
CACGCCGGCTGCCAGATTATAAAGCGTTTGGTAAGGCATCACCGCTTCGATGTCGGTCTCGGGCGTACGGGAATAATCCAGCTGCACCTGAACCTGTGTTTCCTTGGCTTCGATGAATTGCGGCTCTTCGGCACTAAGCTCGTATTCGACAGTCGCCTTGGTACACAACAGATCAGGCAGGGAGGTCGGTACATATCGAATCTTGTAGCCAAGCGCTTCGCGGTGCCAGCCAGCAAGCCGCGTTTCACCGCGGCCGCCACTGGCAATCTCGATACTCACGGCCGGTTCGACCTGCCCGACCGTTTCGTCACTTTGAGATAACCCTAATAGCCAGTCGACGCTGACCGATTCTGCTGCTGCAATTCCATAAAGCGTCTCCGCCCTGGGCAATCGGGTAGCGTCCTGCTCAAGAAACTGGCTCAGCGCTGACCGGTCGAGACCGCAGTGCTGGGCAAATGCGGACAGACTGGTTCCACTTCGTTCGATCAGTTCGGTCAGTCTTCTCTGAAATTGACTGACGATCTCAGCTTTCTTTGCCATCTGCTAACTCCAGCGACAATTCACAACATTTTGCCAGTTTTGTTGTGATAACACAATAATCAGGGAAATATACCACGAATTGTGTGTGAATGTGTGTTCTGTAACGTTGTCGCTGCGGAAAATTTGCCTCACCTTCGGCATAACTGGAGAATACGTATGCTGAATCATCTGCCAACCCGCATCGAGTGGCCAACCTTATTTCTTGTAATCGCCTGTTATGTCACCTGGTTTTCGCTCGCGATTGCCGGTGCCGGCCTTAATCCCGTTCTGTGGATTTTTGCGATGGGTGTCCTGACCACGCTTTATTGGTCACTAATGCATGAGGCGGTCCACAATCACCCGACCGACCGGGATTGGATCAACCGCCTCACTCTGATAATCCCGATTGGCTTTGTATTTCCCTATGGCAGATTTCGCGACGGCCATCTGCGCCACCACGCAACCGGCGAACTGACCGATCCGTTTGACGACCCTGAAAGTTTTTACCTATCGCCCAAGTGCTGGAAGAATTTGGGCAAGCCGTTCAAGCTGCTGCTCCGCTTCAATAACTCCCTTTTTGGCCGGATGCTGATCGGCCCGGCCATCGCGATATGGCGCATGTTTGCGTTCGATTATGTCCGGCTGACGGATGCTTATACAACGCGGAAGGAGCGCATCTTCATTGTTGGGGAATGGTGCCTCCATGCCGTACTCGTCGGCATGCTTGCCTTGATTCTCATGCGCTATTCAGCGGTACCGCTCTGGCAATTCGTATTGGCTGCCTATGCCGGAATATCCATTTTGCAAATCCGTACCTTCCCGGAACATCAGGCGAGCGATTTGGCAGGAGAAAGAACGGTCATCATCGAGGACAATGGACCGCTGGCTTTCCTGTTCCTCTACAACAACCTTCATGTCGTCCATCACACCCGCCCGGGTCTGGCCTGGTATCGCCTCCCCGGATTTTACAAACGGCATCGCGACCAGTTCATCCGGCGCAATAATGGCTATGTCTATGCATCCTATTGGCAGGTCCTGCGCCAATATTTCCTGAGCGCGAAAGAACCGGTTCCTCATCCCGGCCTGCATTGATTGGCAGCTCCCTTGATCGCTTCGCTTCCCATGTATGACTGGCCGGAAGTCCGGCCAAGCTGGGATCGCCTATGGGTGCTCGCACGTGACATTTTGATTGCGCACGATGTTTCGGCGCCTGATATGTTGACCCATGTTGAGGATTACCAGCCAATCTGGACCAATCCAGACCTGATTGTCGGCCAGACCTGCGGTTGGCCATTTATATCGCGCCTGCGCGATCAGGTCGTACCCTTTGCCAGATTTGATTTTTCTCTGCACGATCTTGCACCGGGGCAGTATCAGAGCGTTTTTCTGACCCGTCAGCCCTGCCCGTTTGAAGACTTGCTGGAAATCGGCAAATGGATCAGGGAGGAAGCACCCGTCGTTGCGGTCAATGACCTGAACTCCCAAAGCGGCAACCGGGTGTTCGGTGAGTGTTTCGAGCAATATTTTGAAATCCCGCCGGAGGCCTTTGTCCTAAGCGGCAGCCACCGGAACTCCATTCGAATGCTGGCATCCGGTAAAGCCGATCTTTGTGCGGTCGATGCGGTCTCCTGGCGCTTCGCTCTCACCCATGAGCCTGCTGCACAAGAGGTCCATATTGCCGGGCGATCAAACCCGGTGCCCGGCCTGCCATTGATCACGGCCAAGGGCCTGGGCATCGATCCGCAAGAACTTTATGCGGCGGTCAAGCTGGCAATTGAGGAACTTCCGTCTGACGACCGGGAATGCCTTGGCCTGCATGGCCTGGTCGTGGCAACGGAGCAAGATTACCAAATTCTGCTTGGTCCTCCTTACAACAACCTTCGCCTTGCCGCCTGAGCTACAAGCCTACTCCCAATCGAGAACCACCTTGCCGGAATTGCCCGACCGCATGGCCTCGAACCCTGCTTCATAATCGTCAATTGCCATTCTGTGCGTGATGATTTTTGTCAGATCGAGACCACCCTGGACAAAGGCGATCATCTTGTACCAGCTGTCATACATCTCCCGGCCGTAAATGCCCTTGAGCGTCAGCATCTTGAAAATCACCTGGTTCCAATCGATTGCAAAGTCTGACGGAGGTATCCCCAGAATGGCGACCTTGCCGCCATTGTTCATCGCTTCCAGCATTTCCTGGAAGGCCTGCACCGCGCCGGACATCTCCAGCCCGATATCAAAGCCCTCATACATGCCGATGCGCGCCATGACCTGCTGCAGGCTTTCGTCCTGGGGATTGACCGTATATTGCACGCCCGCCTTGGCTGCCAGTTCAAGCCGGGACTGGTTGATATCGGTGATAACAACTTTCCTTGCACCGGCGCGCCTTGCCACCAATGCCGCCATGATCCCGATCGGCCCGGCGCCGGTTACCAGAACATCTTCCCCCACCATGTCGAAGGAAAGCGCGGTATGGACCGCATTGCCGAACGGGTCGAAGATCGACGCTATTTCGTCCGGCACGTCTTCGGGAATGGGAACGACATTGGATTCCGGGATGCACAGATATTCGCCAAAGGCACCGGGCCGGTTGACCCCGACCCCAAGCGTATTACGGCATAGTTGGCCGCGTCCCGCCCGGCAGTTTCGGCATTTGCCGCAAACGATATGCCCTTCACCCGAGACCCTGATCCCGACCTTGTATCGGCTGGCGCTGGCGCCATTCTCTGCAACCGTACCGACAAACTCATGACCGACGACCATCGGGACCGGAATTGTCTTTGCCGCCCAATCATCCCAATTATAGATGTGCACGTCGGTTCCGCAGATTGCCGTCTTTCGGACCTTGATCAAAACATCATTGGGCCCGGGTTCGGGCACCGGCACCTGTTCCATCCAGATGCCCGGTTCTGCCTTGGCCTTGACCAGCGCCTTCATCATGTTCGACATAAGCCCCCCTAGATCACACCCATCTCTTTGCCGGTGTCCCGGAATGCTTCGACTGCTTTATCGACATCCTGTTGATCATGGGCTGCCGACATCTGTGTGCGTATCCGTGCCTGGCCCTTTGGCACGACCGGGAAGGAAAATCCGGTGACATAGATCCCGCGCTCCAGCATTTTTGCCGCCATTTCACCAGCCAGACTTGCTTCGCCAAGCATCACCGGAATGATTGGATGGTCAGCACCTGCAAGCGTAAAGCCCAGTCTTTCCATGGATGAGCGGAAATGTGCCGCATTATCCCATAGCCGCTTCCGCAAGTCCGCCCGGTCTTCCAGAATGTCGAATACTTTCAGCGAGGCTGCAGCTATGACCGGTGCAAGCGTGTTGGAGAACAGATAGGGCCGCGATCGCTGCCGAAGCCAAGTAACGATCTGGGCGCTTGCACTCGTATATCCACCCGAGGCACCGCCAAGTGCCTTGCCCAGCGTGCCTGTG
>JBCCEP010000378.1:0-3961 GCA_039030215.1 Pseudomonadota bacterium | reverse complement strand
TTTTCACCGTTCAATTTTGAAACAAACAACAACCAGCAAAAGCAAGGCTCACTCGTGATGGGCCATTCGGTGGGCGAAGCTGTATAAAATCGCTCCGATCATGAGCACGGCAATAAGGGTCGACAACATCAGATCATAGCCACCCCAATTCCAGATCAGCGATCCCAGAAATGGCGCAAGCGCCGACCCGGCGAGATAGGGCATGGCCAGTGCTCCGGATTTCGCACCGAAATCGGCTTCTCCCAGAATGTCCCTCGCGAGCACCGGCCGCAGGATACTGACAATCCCATAGGAACTGCCGAACAGGATGACAAATCCTGATACAAAGGCAGGTGAAGAACCGCTCATCAGCAACGAAATCATGGACACCGCCATTGCACCAAAGGCTGCCAGAGCCAGTCCATGATGGGATGTAAATCGCTCTGAGGACATCATTGCGATCCGGCCCGCGACCTGCATCGGACCAATAAAGGACGCAGCCAACACGGCCAGTTCCTCCGACAGGCCACGCTCGTCCAGGATCAGCAAGAGATGATGGAGTGCCGCGCCATGTGCAATCGCCAGGCAAGTAAAGCCGAGGCCAAGGCACCAGAAGGCAGGATACCTCAAAAATTTCCGAGACGGCTCAGCGGCTGCCTTCGCCTTTATCTGTTCTTTTGCACCGGCTTCTAATTTCCGTACGCCAAGCCAGAGCAAGGGCGCAACGACAACGAACATTGTCGCAGCGCCAACCAATAGCGCGTTACGCCAACCCATATTCTCCGACAGCGTATAAAATACCGGATAGCTGATCGTGCTTGCAAAACCGGCGACCAGTGTAATCAAGATGATTGCCGGCTTGGCATCCTTGCCGCGCGACCGGGTTACAAGGGCAAAACATGGCTCATAGAGACAACCGGCCATGGCAAGTCCCAGGATAAGCCAGGCGGCATAAAACTGCCACAACTCGACAACATGAGCGAGCAGGATCAGGCCGACGCCGCCGGCGATCGCAGATCCCGCGACCAGTAACGCCCCCTGCCCTTTATCGATAATGCGACCGGTCAGTGGTGATGCCATGGCCGAGACCAGTACCGCCAACATTATTGCTGCGGTCAGGTCTGCCTTGGACCAACCCAAATCCTGCTCCCACCGCAGCAGAAGTGCCGGGAACACGTAATAAATTGATGCCCAAGACAGCGTTTGCCCAACGGCAAGAATGTAGATTGCGGGATCGCGCCGCATGGAGATGATCCTTTGATGTCAGAAAAGGATTATAAGGAAAGGCATTGTTTGTGTCCCACCGGAAGCAAATCTTTATTGCGCTAATCCAACAGTCTCGACAAGATCGGATTTTCTGCTACGGAAAATGAGCTTCAACTGTATGAGGGACGCCATGACGACGCGCGGACATTGCCTATGCGGGAAGACGCGCTGGGAGTTTCACGGCGAGATTAGCTGGGCCTGCTATTGCCATTGTGATGATTGCCGCCGAAACTGTGCCGCTCCTGTGGTCGCCTGGCTTGGCGTGCCGATCAAGAACTTTCGCTGGTTAGGAGAACCACCGCAGACCATAGAAAAAACTGCCGGCGTCAAGCGGCACTTTTGCCGAAGCTGTGGTTCCCCGATGGGGTTTGAAGCTGCCCACTATCCCGGGGGAATGCATCTTTATGCGGCATCGCTCGAAGACCCGAACGACTTCGAACCAACCTTTCACGTAAATTATGAAAGCAAACTGCCCTGGCTCAAAATCGATGATGATCTTCCGAAATATGACGGCACGCTTCTGCATGCTCCGCAGGAGGTCATAGATTATGAGACCTGATTTCTCAGTCCATGAGCCGGAACAGAAATCAGATGCTCCACCACGTCTTGGCCAACGGGGCGCCGCCAACAAAGGCGTCTCCGCCCAACTCATCCTGAATGCGCAGGCATTCGTTCCACTTAGCCATTCTCTCCGAACGCTGGAAGGAGCCGACCTTCAACTGCCCTGCCCCCAGCCCGACCGAAAGATGGCTGATTGAGACATCTTCTGTTTCGCCGGATCGCGCCGAAACGATTGTTCCCCAACCGGCAGACTTTGCTGCCTTGACGGTCTCAACAGCTTCCGAGACGGTACCGATCTGGTTGACCTTGATCAGAACAGCATTGCAGGCCCCGGCAATGGCGGCTTCCTCCACTAGAGCTGCATTGGTCACGAGATAGTCGTCGCCGATAATCTGGACCTGACCACCGAAACGGCGGGTAAATTCCGCCATAGCTTCTGGATCATCTTCTCCGACCGGATCTTCAATAGACACGACTGGATAGGCATCCAGCCAACCCCCAAGCATGTCGATCAGCGCTGCTGATGACATTTCGCGATCTTCGAGTGCAAGCCTGTAGCTTCCGTTTTTGCCAAATTCCGATGCCGCGACATCAAGTGAGATTACCACGCGATCACCTGGTTTCTCTCCAGCCTTCTCAATCGCAAGTACCAGCGTTTCGAGTGCTTCCTCATTGCTGTCGAAGACCGGCCACCAGCCGCCTTCATCCGCCACACCAGCAATTTTTCCGCGTGATGCCATGATGTCACCTGCCGCAAAATAGACTTCGCTGGTGATTTCCATGATTTCATCGAAACTGGACGCGCCGGGGACCATAATCATGAAGTCCTGGATATCAACACGCCTTCCGGCATGCGCGCCGCCTCCGAATATCTGGATCTCCGGCAAGGGCAAGGATGGTACCTGTCCATAATAATCTGCGACATGACGCCAAAGCGGCTTGCCGGTGTCAGACGCCGCCGCATGTAGCACGGCCAGGGAGGTTGCCACGGTCGCATTGCCGCCCATGACTTCCATTAACGGCGAAGAATCCAGTTGCAATATTGCATTGTCGGCAGCCCGCTGGTCCCGGACTTCCCGCCCCGTCCCGGCTTGGGCAATCGGTCCGTTGACATTTGCGACAGCACGCGAAACCTCAATGCCACGCAACGATATACCACCATCTCGCAGATCGAGCACTTCGCGCGAACCTCGCGAAGCGCCTGCCGGCGCAGTTGCCCGCCCGAGGCCGCCATTATCCAAGCCAATATCGACTTCAACGGTTGGCCTGCCACGAGAATCCCACACGCGCCTCGCCTTGACAGACTGAATCCTGCTCAAGCCTTCATCTCCATCAGCGTCGTTTCTATGCCGGAAATGAGCGTTTCCAAGCGGTCAACAGGAGATTTGATAAACTGCCGTGCAATCTGCCGCACGACACTCTTTTCCGGTTCGGAAAAGTATTCAACCGGCGACTTTCCATCCACGCGCCCCAACATAAGCGCGGGAAGTAATTTACAGACACGTTTTTCCAATTCCCTGGCTGGTTCCCAGCTTATCAACGGCGCATATGCTTTCCAGACTTCGAGTGCATTTGCCAGATATCGACTACGGGAAGCTGGCAGGTGTATCGCTTTCAAGACCAGGTGGTTCATGCAGAAGGAAGGGTCGAAGCTGGCGTCCCCCATTGTTGCACATTCCGCATCGAGGATAACCGGGCCCTTGCCACGGAACAGAATATTTTTGGGGCTTACGTCGCCATGCACAAGCACCTGATCGGCCTGATAAAGCTGTTCGGCGAGTTTCTTCAATTCGTGCTCAATGTCTTTGTGCTTTGAGGCTGTAAATACAATATAGGGCTCAATACGTATTGAGTGGAAATCATCCCGGTTCCAAAAGTCCTGCTTGTCAAAATCGAGGTTTGTCGACGCTGCATGAACCTGCCCAACAAGCGCACCGACCGCCGCTGCTTCTCCATGTTCCGGCGCTTCTGCGAGCAGCTCGGCTTTCCAGAGATAGACGTCGTCTCCGTCCAGAAACTCCATTACAAATCCATAAAGCTTTTGCGACCGGCCATATAGTTTCACAGCACTGGCAGGCGCAATTCGCGCGGCAACCTCAAGCCAGGCAAATTCGGCAGCGTTTCGGTGAACTGGTGCAAACCAGTCAGCTGCCAC
>JBCCEP010000377.1:0-3964 GCA_039030215.1 Pseudomonadota bacterium | reverse complement strand
TGGATAGCTTTCATGAAATTGTCGGTTCCTCTTTTCAAAGAGCATTTTGTCCGCATCGGACCAGAAACAGATGTCAGGCCTGTATTATGCGAATGTGAGAACAAGACCCGAAACCAGATATTATTAGGATAAGTGAACCATGACCCGAAATGGCACTTTTTTCGCATTGGTTCGGTGTCGCTGCCAGAACATGTCGGATCATCGTCGGTGTCCGCTTTTCTATCCAGAATACTACTGTGCATGGGGTTGTTTTTGAATTTTTGTGAACACCCCCACCCTACCCCTCCGGATTGGGGCAACCCTTTGATAAAGCGCCACTTAAGTTTTGGCCAGTAGCTACTCTGTTGCTTGGAAAATCAGATGATCGGCGGCGACATCGATACGATCTTGCGAATGAACTGCAGACGCGAGTCGACCCCGGTCTTGCCGTAAATGCTCTTGATCTGGGTCTTGATGGTTTCCGGCGTGACTTCGCGAACTTCAGCAATCTTGGTGATCGTAAATCCCTTCACCAGGTGCGTGGCAACATGACTTTCGGCGTTGGTGAGACCGTATAGCGCCACCAATGGCACAACTGAAATATCCGGCGGATTTTCGGGATCGATCAAGGTCACGATCGCGCCGACAAATCCGCGATCGTATTCACCATTGGCATCTCTCAGGGGAGACACTTCCGCCACAAAGGGGTGTCTGTTTGATTTTCGCCGGATCGACATCAAGCCATCGACCGCGTCCCCTTGACCGCGTGCAGTCTCTGTACTGTTGAGAATGTGGTGCTTTAACTGCTCGTTGAGATCCTGATCGGTGATCAGCACCCTTCCCTCCCGATCGATCCGGATACCGTCATTTTGATCGAAGATCTGTTGTGCTGTGTCGTTGACTATAACCGCTTCACCGCCAGATGAAATTGCACAAACACCGATTTGCACCCTGTCCAGGACTGACAGGACGGCGTTGTATTTCTCCATCAACTGGAAATAGAACCGATTGACCTCGATTGCCTTGGCCAGATGCGGGTTGATGAACTTTGCAGCATCCAGAAAGGCTGCGGGCGGTTCTTCAAGCGACTGATCGAACTGGTAGGCAACGCCCATATTCAGGAAGTTGTTATCGGACAGGTTGAAGGCAACCTTCCTGAAGATACCGGCAAAGTTTCGTACCGAAACAAAATCTTCCCGATTTCGAAGCGCCGACAGGCTTTCGGGCCAAATATCGGTATCCCAGAGCGGTTCGCAACATGGCGCCTGCAGAACCTGTTCGAGCGCCTTAATTTCAATATCGCCGAACTTTTCCATATGTTCGGCGATCGCCGCTTCAAGACCTGCATAATTGCTGTTGGACCAGTTCAGGCTAAACGGGATTTCTGTTTGATTGACTGCAAACAACATTACGCCGCGGGCAGAAACTGCTTTCCCGATATTATCGAGCGCATTGACCCATCTGTCTTTGGTAATCGCAGCATCATAGATTGCTGGAAGTGTCTGATAGACCTTCAGCACCGCACCTCCCTGGAGCCGTATCACGATAAGTTATCGGCAACCGTTATAAGGTTACGAAAAATCTGATGGCACGACAACTGACCAATTCGCCAATTGGTCAATCTGCAAGTTCACAAGGATTTGGCCCCTGCGAATTCTGCATTCATGGGTGACTCAGCAGGCCGGCAGATCGCTGCAATTGTTGATGGAAAACTGGTTGGTGAAGAATCGAGCAAATCTTCACCAACCAGATATCAGGGCTAGGATTGTCGATTACGATGAAGTCAGGAAAATCCGATCGGCAACCCAAATTCACCCTTTGGCCCGCTGCAATGTAAGCAGATTATCGACAGCCGAAATATCCCCAGAATGGGGGATAAGAATTAATACCTATCAGTTTGAAGCTGTTTACTGGCAATCGAACTCCGTTATTGGCCAGGAAATTTGTTACAAATTTCCTAGTTCCTGATTTTGTAGCCAGATTTGAAAATCCACCAAATCACCGCCAGGCAAAGGGCAAGAAACAGGGTGATCATTGCCAGACTAACACCGACAGCGACGTCCGCATTCTCGTAGAAGCTCCATCGGAAACCTGAAACCAGATAGACGATCGGGTTGAACAAGGTCACGGTCTGCCAGAGCGGCGGCAGCATGGAAATCGAATAAAAACTACCGCCGAGAAAGACAAGCGGGGTGATCACCAGCAATGGTACAAGCTGCAATTGCTCGAAATTGTTTGCCCAGATGCCGATGATAAAGCCAAGCAGGCTAAAGGAAATGCAAGTCAGTGCGAGGAAGGCGATCATCCAGACCGGATGGGTGATATGCAGATCGACAAACAGGTTGGCGGTAACAAGGATGATGACCCCAATGATGAAGGACTTTGTCGCAGCGGCACCGACATAGCCCAGCACTATCTCCAGAAAAGAGATCGGAGCAGACAGAAGTTCAAAAATCGTCCCGATGAATTTGGGGAAATAAATACCGAATGCAGCGTTGGTCACACTTTGGGTGATGACAGTGAGCATGATCAGGCCGGGCACGATAAAGGCGCCATAGCTGACACCATCTACCTCCTGGATCCGCGAACCGATCGCGGCACCAAAAACGATGAAATAAAGCGAAGTCGACAATACCGGCGACAACAGGCTTTGGGCCAGCGTCCGGAAAGTGCGCGACATTTCGTAGACATAGATTGCCCTGACCGCCCGCAAATTCATGCGTTTTCCTTTACAAGATCGACAAAGATTTCCTCCAGCGAACTCTGGCTGGTGTGAACATCGCGGATGCGGATGCCGGCTTTACTGAGGTCGCCAAACAGCCTGGTCACGCCCGTACGGTCCTGGCCGGTATCATAGGTGTATTGCAGGGAACAACCATCGTCAGCCAATTCCAGATTGTAGGTCTCGAGTACCGACGGGATTGCCTTCAAGGCCGATTGGAGTTCAATGCGAAGCTCCTTTCTTCCCATGCGTTTCATCAGGGTTGATTTTTCCTCGGCCAACAGCAAGCGACCGTCGCTGATCACCCCTACCCGGTCTGCAATGGCTTCAGCTTCCTCGATGTAATGTGTCGTCAGAATGATAGTGACACCGGAGTTTTGCAGGTCTTGGACGGTCTGCCACATATCGCGGCGCAATTCGACATCAACGCCCGCCGTCGGTTCGTCGAGAAAAAGGACCTGCGGCTCGTGCGACAATGCCTTGGCGATCAATACACGACGTTTCATGCCGCCGGACAGTTCCCTGATTGCAGAATCTTTCTTGTCCCACAGCGACAGGCGCTTCAGAACTTCCTCAATATACTCCTGGTTTTTTGGTTTGCCGAACAGACCCCGGCTGAAACGGACCGTATTGAAGACGGTTTCAAACGGCTCCAGCGTAATTTCCTGGGGCACCAGGCCAATCAGCGTACGGGTCTGGCGATAGTCCTTGACGATATCGAACCCTGCAACGGTGATTGTACCGCTGTCGGTCTCAATCAGACCGCAGATCGCTGAAATGAGAGTCGTCTTGCCGGCGCCATTGGGGCCAAGCAATGCCAGGATCTCGCCTTTTTGGATATCGAGCGAAACCTCCCGAAGTGCCTGTTGCCCGCCCTTATAGGTCTTGGACAATTTATTGATGGATACGATGGGGTTCAAACTATCCGCTCCGATTGGTTCATGAAATATAGAAACGCAGCTACTGGTGGCAACACCCTTAAGCGCTTGTCGCAAGATTTCTTGTTTCATAGATGGGGTTGAACTTGCCGTAAAAGGGCTGTTCATCAGTGAACGGGATGATTGCCGAAGATCAATGCGATGTCATTGCTTTTTCGTCAATTCAGACATTGAATATTGATCTGCCACCAGGTGCGGGAATCCTGTAAAGCAATCCAACATGGAAAGGGTTCAGAAGACAGGACCGTGTTTAGATTGCTGCATCCATACTGGCCTTACCGCTGCGACCCAATATAGGCGACCAAATCCCGAATCTGGTTCCAGG
>JBCCEP010000376.1:0-3977 GCA_039030215.1 Pseudomonadota bacterium | reverse complement strand
ATTCTGACCGCCTGCCACAATAATGTGGTCTGAAACAGTGATCCCCAGATATCCGCCGATCTTCACCAATTCAGCAGTAATGTTAATGTCATATTTGCTGGGCTGTGCATTTCCGCTCGGATGGTTATGCACCAGTATTACTGAACACGCATGGCATGACAGCGCATTTCGCATTACCTCGCGTGGATATACGGTTACATGATCCACAGTCCCGATCTGTATGCATTTGTGCAAAATCAGCCGAAAGTCCTTGTTCAGGTATAGAACGTGAAATTGCTCGCGGTGCTCATTGGCAAGCAGGATCCGGCAATATGAAAATACGGCTTCGCTATTGTCCAGGACATCCAGGTTTTCCAGTGGCCTTCTCGCAAGCGCGAATACGAGCTCGCGCAAAACTGCAAATTCTTCTGCAATCTCTTCGCCAATACCCGCGACAGCGGTCAGTTCAGCCGGCTCCGCACTGAATATTTTACCGATATCGGAAAATCTGGCCATCAATTTGCGAGCCAGTACCTTGCTCTTTGCCTCGCCGCACCTGGCACGAATGATCCTGCTTAGAAGTGTAAAATCATCTTCTGTCCTGAAAGCAGGCAAATTTACTTGCAATCGATCACAAAACAACATTGTCCATTCCCCAATCGCCAGCCCCAATCTGGCATCACCGAGGAACAAACTATCAAGTGTCGCTTGTCTTTTGTGCCCCAAGTTATTGGGATTAAATCAATAAGTTGGTAACTTCGACTTCACGAATGCAGGACAATGACTTGATAATGATCAAGGCCAAAGACGAAAATGATTGCGTAATCTCCAGACTTACAGGCCTGAAAGCCGATTTGGTTTACCAAGGAGAAGCATATGACGCTCAAACATATAAGAATCGAACTTGCAAGGGATCATGACTATCCCCAGGGCAGTCATTTATGTGGCTATGAATTTGTCGCGCCTTTGGATGAGACGGGGCATATGGATTCCGAAGAATGGAAGGAAAACCGCGAAAAATGCAGCGTCACACGATTCTGGGAAGGCGAAAAACCCGAACTGGGCCATCTTGTCCGAAAACCCGGCGGCAACTGGGCTTTCCACTATGATGTCTTTGGCGATGAGGATGATGACGAGACCGGTTACAGATTTTCGATGGAAAAATTCGTGGTTGGAGAATATGTCTCGATCAACGAACATGACGACAAGATGCGAACCTTCAAAGTGGTATCGGTTCGTCCGCTTGACTGACGTCCCGGACAATTCGGCAATTCTCCTTTCGATTTTGTATATAAGCACGCCAATCTCAGCTTGCCCTTGACTCCGGCATCGTGAACAAGCACTAACCGCGTTTCGAACACGGCCAAACAATGTGCGAACAAGTGTTCGAATGGCGGTATGGAGAGGCACGAAATGACCTTGGCACTCGTATTTCCCGGGCAGGGCAGTCAGGCGTTGGGAATGGGAAAGGCGTTGGCGGACGCATTCCCGGTCGCAGCGTCGGTATTCGAAGAAGTCGACGAGGCGCTTGGACAAAAGCTCTCGAAATTGATCTGGGAAGGGCCGGAAGACGAGATTACCCTGACAACCAACGCGCAACCGGCCTTGATGGCGGTTTCGGTTGCTGCACTCAGGGCATTGGAAAGTCGCGGCTTTGATCTTGCACGGGATGCAAGCTACCTCGCTGGCCATTCCCTTGGCGAATATTCGGCACTTTGTGCTTCCGGCACCTTTTCGCTTGCCGATACCGCTCGCCTGTTGCGCAAGCGTGGTGAAGCCATGCAGGCCGCGGTTCCGGTAGGTGAGGGCGCCATGGCCGCGATTATTGGTCTGGAAAACGACGACGTTGTTGCGATTTGTCAGCAGTCTTCTTCCGAAGGCGTCTGCCAGATTGCAAACGATAATGGCGGCGGTCAGCTCGTGGTATCCGGCGCGCGCCAAGCAGTGGAAAACGCCGCCGAACTGGCAAAGGAGAAGGGCGCCAAGCGCGCAATGCTGCTTCCGGTTTCCGCGCCCTTCCATTCGCAAATGATGGCGCCCGCGGCAGAAGTCATGGCAGAAGCGCTGGCAGCTGTTCAGATCAACCCGCCAGCTGTGCCGGTCATTGCCAATGTGACAGCACTTCCGGTGAGCGATCCCGCAGAAATTATCTCCCGGCTTGTTGAACAAGTTACCGGGCAGGTACGCTGGCGCGAATCCGTATTGTGGATGGCTGAAAACGGCGTTGACGCAATCGCGGAGATCGGATCAGGCAAGGTCCTGACCGGACTGAATCGAAGAATTTCAAGGGATACAAAGGGATTGGCTGTCGGGTCACCCGAAGATATTGATGCAGTGCTGGAATTGGTACAGGCATAATTCCTGACTAGGTACGGAGAACGAATAAATGTTTGATTTGTCTGGAAAGAAGGCACTGGTAACAGGCGCCACGGGCGGGCTGGGCGAGGCGATTGCGCGCCAGTTACACAAGCAGGGCGCAACCGTTGCATTGCATGGCACGCGCGAGGAGAAGCTCGATTCGCTAGCATCGGAACTTTCAGATCGCGTGAAATTATATCCCGCCAATCTTTCCGACCGGGACGCCGTCAAGGCACTTGGCGAGAAGGTCGAATCCGAAATGGAAGGCCTCGATATTCTGGTCAACAACGCCGGAATCACCAGGGATGGCCTGTTTGTCAGAATGTCGGACGAGGATTGGGATAATGTGCTGGAAGTAAATCTGGGCTCCGTATTCAGGCTTACGAGGGAGCTTGCCTATCCGATGATGCGCCGCAAATCCGGCCGGATCATCAACATCACTTCCATTGTTGGCGTCACCGGTAACCCCGGCCAGGCAAACTATTGTGCCTCCAAGGCGGGCATGATCGGTTTCTCCAAATCCTTGGCACACGAGATTGCCTCGCGCGGCGTGACCGTTAATTGCATCGCGCCTGGTTTCATTGCTTCCGCGATGACAGATAAGCTCAATGACAAGCAAAAAGACGCAATCATGAGCGCCATTCCGATGAAGAAAATGGGGCAGGGCGACGACATTGCAGCCGCCGCAATATTCCTGGCCAGCGATGAGGCCGGCTACATTACCGGGCAGACCATTCATGTGAATGGCGGGATGGCAATGATTTGACGGCACTGAACTAAAATGACCAGCGATCCGGCCGCAGGATCGCGATCCATCGCTATCAAGTCGGCAATTGCCGGCATGTTCGCCATGGCGGCAGCGATGGGCGTGGGCAGGTTTGTCTACACCCCGTTTCTGCCATTGATGATTGCCGATGGAGCGCTGAACGCCAGTAGCGCTGGATTTGTGGCTGGTGCAAATTTCCTCGGCTATCTGGTAGGTGCCTTTGCCGCCTCGCTGGTTTTTTTCTCGAAAAATGCCCGGACTTGGATGCTCGTTGGCCTGTTTGGCGGTGTCGCCCTCAGCGCGGCCATGGCCTTTGAATTCGGCCTGGCCTGGATGACGGTTGTGCGTTTCCTGTCTGGAGTATCTTCCGCGCTGGCAATGATCTTTGTGACGGTCACGGTAATGACGACCATTGTCGCCAACGGGTTGCCGTCCCTGTCTGCGGTGCACTTCGCAGGTGTTGGCGTCGGCATTGCGGTTTCCGCCTGCCTTGTCTCAATCCTCAATTTTCTGGGTATGGATTGGCAGTTGATTTGGCTCGCAGCGGCACTTTTGGGTTTGACTGCTGTACTTGCAGCCTTGAAATTGCTGCTGCGAGAGCAGCCGATATCAGCCTCCGCACATAATGATGGCCAGCAGGTACAGCCGATCAGTGGCGTGCTCTGGATTTTCATCGCAAGCTACGGATTCTTTGGATTTGGCTACGTAATCCTGGCGACTTTCATCAACGCAATGGCAAAGTCGGAGCCGGTACTGCAGCCGATCGAACCCTGGGTCTGGATTATCGTCGGGATCAGTGTGATTCCAAGTGTATGGCTCTGGAACCTGGTTGTTGTCAGGATCGGCAATATCGCGACCTATGTTCTTGCCTGCT
>JBCCEP010000375.1:0-4032 GCA_039030215.1 Pseudomonadota bacterium | reverse complement strand
TAAACGCCTCTACGACATATCTTCAGTTGGTTCCCGGCATGATCATATTGGGTATCGGAATAGGGTTTTTCTATTCCTCCATCACTCCGGTCGCGGTCACCGCTTTGGGATCGGATAGAGCCAGCCTTGCAAGTGGCGCGATCTACATGGTCAATGTGACCGGAGGCGCATTGGGGCTTGGGATGAACACCGCAATCGTGGCAAGTGCCGAGACGCTCGCAGAGGGGATCAGACTAGCCTTTTTGGTTAATGGTGGTTTGGCACTGGTTGGATTGTTAGTGACAATTATATTCATACATAATGCGCCGAAAACGGCGGACTGAGCTTCCATCTACAATCAAAAGGGGTAATTCGGTGAATTTTCAAACTGCCCGAAGAGTTGGTAAGCTACCAGTCTTGCCAAGTTCCATTTGGGGGAAAGCGGAAACTTGGTGATTTTCAATTGTCAGAAACTCGCCGAATGTTTGTTTGGGCCAGGAATGACCGTCGTTAGCTGAACAAAATGATTTAGTCGCGACACTAGGGCAATGTCCGTTTTGCGGTATTGCGACGCAACATTGTGTAGCCGTGTTTAACTTCCGCTTTGGGCCGAAACCAACACAGGCCTTTAGCACTTAATGCAAACCAGCGAAGTTCAGATTGGAGCCCTTATTGTAGGTTTTTCTCCATCAGATAGTTATGAATGTCGACACCGTTGTGTCGGAAATCTCGACGTTTGATAACTCTAAATCCTACTTTTAAGAAGAATCTCCGAGCAGCTTCGCTTGCTTCTACGTACAAGCGTGGCAACCCGGCTTCCAAAGCGGAACTTTCCAATCGCGTATACAGAGCTAGCCCAACTCCAGTTCCGACGAATTCTGGTTGGCAATAAAAGCAGTCGATATGACCGTTACCTTCTAACTCTATGAATCCCAGTGGTTTATCGTCGTCATCAGCAGCCACGTAAACCGAACGCTCATCGGATACACGCAAAAGAAACCTGTCTGCTGAAACGGGTGCAGGACTCCAAGCGTTTGTTTGCGATGGAGTATAATCCTTGCTACCGATTCCATGGACGGAAGCGTGAAATATCTCAGCCAATGAAGCCGAGTCATCCGGTTTGAAGTCACGTATTTTCATATGGGCGGTTACCACTTCCGAACGCAGCTGCCAACGTCTCAAAAGTCTGCATACCAGCTGTATGATTTCCGAATGAACCTGAAATCGTCGAACGTCGGCTTTATAGATACGGTACCGCGATAACTTTCGAAGGTCTTGACGGCAGCTAAGGGCCAGTAACGGACACCTTTGTGATTGATCGACAGTGTTCGCCAAGTGCCAATAAACGATATTGAGCAAATTTTCCCGCAAAAAAATGCATGTCGACAAAATGCAACCAAAGCTTTCATCGAAATGACTTTAAATGGTAATAGAATCTCCCGATAACTTGATGGCAATTGTTTAGGTCAGGAGATTACATGCAACGAAAAGGCAGTTGGCTGATTGCCATTGGTGCGTTCCTCGGTTTAGCGGTTTCGATCTATAATTTTTTTTCACCAGTTGCGTTTCTGGCGCCTTTAAGTTCCGTGTCGTGGTCAGCCGGGGCGGGATTGGTCATTTTCTCGACCTTCGTCTTGATGCTGGCTGGACTGGTGCTTGTCAGTAAAGTCACCAATCGCGCGCTTGTCATATTCCTGTTGACTGGTTCCCTGATTGATGTGTTTGGGACGGCATTTGCCGCATATCTGCTGGACAGCTGGGTCTTGATGGCATTGATGGGACTATGCCTGCTTGGATGGTTGATGCGGGTTTTCGGCAGCCCCGAATTCGGGGCAAACCATCCTGCCGAAGCGACATGAGGGGATTGCGATGATGCTGACTAGGTATATTTTCTGCTTCATACTTTGTCTGTTCTGCGCCTTACCGGCCCGAGCCCAGGAGAGCAGCTGGGCGCATTACAATGGTGATCTGGCTGCGCAAAAATATAGTGCGCTGACTCAAATCACACCCGAAAATGTGGGAGATCTGGAGGTTGCCTGGCGTACGAGAACGGGTGATGTCTCGGGCCATTTCCATGGGCCGATCGGAACGCATCAAAGAACTCCAGACAATAAGAAACCACCACAGACGGTTTGGTCTGCCACGCCAATCTTCGTCAATGATACGGTATATCTCGGAACGCCATTTTACCGGATTTTTGCGCTTGAGCCCGATACAGGGACCGTCAAATGGATCTATGACAGCAAGGCGGTGTTGGAGGCGCTGACCCAACCGGACTTGAAGAATCGCGGCGTCGCCTACTGGGCTGCCGAGACAGCCGGTTCCGGCCCCTGTCAGAAGCGGGTTTATATCGGAACCATGGATGCAAAACTGCATTCGGTTGATGCCGATACCGGCCAGGCTTGCCAGGATTTCGGGAATGGCGGGGTGTTGGACGTCGATCAGTGGAACGATGAAAATGCCAAGTGGCCCTTGTCGCTGTTGCAGCCGCCGACCGTGTTCAAAGACATGCTTTTCCTGGGTTGGGCTGGCAAGGACTGGGCGGATGCGGAAGCGCCGCCGGGAACCGTCTTTGCACTGGATGCTCGGACCGGCGAATTGCGCTGGACCTTCCGGACCATGGTTGATCCGGTTGCCTCAAAGTCCGGTACGGGAAATGTCTGGGCGTCCATGTCGGTTGATACCGAGCGTGAATTGCTGTTCCTCCCCGTCAGCTCTCCAAGCCCGAACTTCTTTGGCGGGGAGCGGGAAGAACCGATACCCTATGCAACTTCGGTTACCGCACTCGATGTCAATACTGGTGATATTGTTTGGAGCCGGCAGCTCGTTCATCACGATCTATGGGATTATGACACCAATGCTGCGCCAACGCTGATTGACATCACCAAGGATGGACAAACCATTCCGGCGCTGGTCCAGACCACGAAAATGGGTTTTCTATTTGTGCTGAACCGGGAAACCGGCGAGCCGATCTTCCCCATTGAAGAGCGCGACGTGCCTGTTTCGACAGTTCCGGGCGAAAAGTCCTCACGGACCCAACCCTATGTGGCTTTGCCCGAGCCCGTCATTTCCGATGAATGGCCCGGTATCTTTGATTTGGCAGACATGGCAAGCCTTGGATATTGCAGCCGGAAGTTGGAGGAGCTTAACTATGAGGGCCGTTTTACGCCTCCAAGCCTTGGCGGCTCGCTGGTCTATCCGGGCACAATTGGTGGCATAGAATGGGGTGGTGGCGCAGTTGATCCGGCAAGCCAGACCTTTGTGGTCAACTATTCCAGTGCCGTGCAGATTTACAAGATTATCCCGCGCGAGGATTATCAGGATGCAGTAGCAGCCGGTAGCGAGACCGGCGGGTTTTTCCAGATGACAGGCGCACCATATGGCGTCCAGCTGACGACGTTTCTAAATCCATTGGGAATGCCATGCTGGAATCCGCCTTATGGCTCAATTACGGCCTATGACCTCAAGACGGGTGAGCGGCTTTGGAACAAACCTGTCGGCCAGGTTCAGCATTTGGGTTTTTACATGCCCGAGTCCTGGGGATCCATAACCCTGGGCGGTCCCGTCATCACCGCTTCGGGCCTTATATTTATTGGTGCGTCCATGGATAGCCGGGTACGTGCGCTTGATCTGAAGACGGGTGAAGTCATGTGGAAGGGGCTGGTGTCGGCGCCCGCTGTTTCTCTGCCAGCGACCTATGACTACAAGGGCAAGCAATATGTCGTTTTTGCCGTTGGTGGAAATTCCATTCTCACTCCCAAGGTCAGCGATGAAATCGTGGCCTTTGCGTTACCCGATTAATTGAACGTCGTATGGGTCTCGTATGGCACTTTCCAATTGAACATTCGCGGCATTTTCTCAATTTTAAGATGCGCAATCCATAGAGAACTTTTCATCCAACTTCTGATTGCCAAGTTGCGAGGGATGATGCCTGGTTTTAGGAGCCCGCATAGTCATGCCGTATGTCCGATTTGGGTCATGATCGATCACATTGTTTTCGCGTAACTGGCTTTTTTCGACACCATACGAATGTCTGCTATTTGCATGTTGCAT